>JBHGAU010000040.1:0-24689 GCA_041946675.1 Methanotrichaceae archaeon
ACTACAATCTCTGCATGAAGCTAGATGCCCCTCACTTCAGTGAGGGGAGTAGTCACGTCGGATAAATGAGGCAGAATCTGCAATTGAAAAGGCCCTTTCTCTGGAGCCGAATTCAGCTCATTACCGGCATATTCAGGGGCTGATTTGCCAGAAGCAGGGAAGATGCACTGAAGCGATCTCCTCACTGAGGAAATCGATATCTTTGGACCCCAATTATGGCCTTCCTTGGCCTGAAATGTCCAGTGCCGGTCAAGATCTGGCATCTGCAGGGCAAAGCTGCAGAAATGGAACGGAACTGCATATGCAGCCTGAGGATTATGATTAGTCTATCTTCATGCTGTCTTAGGGAGGATTTGGTCAAAATATGGCTGAAAGGGAGTAGAGCCTTCGAAGTTAAGGGGGGGCTAAAACATCGAGGCTCTCTATTAAGCTAACTGAATTTTAAACTATTTAAATTTAATTAATTGTGCATCGACCTAATTAAGCCATAGGAATAGTCGTCATAGTAATATCCGTGATAATGAACAATTGAGGATATTCTTATGATTATTATCCGAGTCCCTTTATGATAGAGCTTGGCATCGCTACTTAAATACAACATTAAAATCAAATTCATTGCCGAAGCATCATGCCTTTCTTCTATATTCAAGCCATAGATTGACCACTGAGACTCCCATGAGGTTTAGGGTAGTCGCTGCATACCAGAGGTAAGATTCGAATGGGCTCAGGAGTTTGATCCAGCCGGACCAAAGCACAAGGCTGATGATAGAAAACGAGAGGAAAGTATCAATCGCCAGAAAGAATCTAGGTCTCCTGAAGAGGCGTCCCAGCTGAGCGATTGTGCAGTACTCAATAGGCGATTCCCGACCCGCGAAGTGAAGTAATGCCCTCATGAGATTCATCAGCAAATCAGCTGATGCCCAAAAAATTACCAGCCATCCAAACAGCACTTGAATATTCTCTATGCCGGTGCGGATGATCAATAGGCCGAGGAGCAGCTTAAAAATGCAGAACGGAAGGCCTATGGTCAGAGCCTGAAATGTGGGAGTCTGGAAGAAACTATCTTCGATCCTCTGGGAGGCCTCATACATAATGTCTCTTTTCATTCTCCCTTCATTGGCCGAGGTTTCCAGAGGCGGCATTTCTCATTCCTCCTATGCTCATTGAATTAACACATAGGACCAATTTTAATTTGATATGCAGCGATGATAGATATTCTTCAGTTAAATTCATCCATAAAATATGTGGAGATGGCTCTATCCTGCGAGAGCCATCTTTTTCCAGAGTCAGAGTTATGCGCTCCTATTTACGCACTCCGATTTATGTACTGTGTGCACTATTTTGAATCTGGCCTGCGCCCTCATATGTCTTGAGCTTATCCAGAATGTCCTGCTCCTGCTGAAGCGTATCATCGCCTATTGCAGCTTTCTCCCCACCGAAGTACGAGCTGAATACCGAGAAGAGCTTGTGATACGGCTCAGACACGTGCAGAGGCTGAGACTGGCGCTCCCATTCACCCAATATCACAGGCACAACAATTCCAGTCTCGAAGGTTACAGCCGGTACCACTGCTCTTCCCGTATCCACGGCCTTCCGCTCATCCATTGTCCAGTCCTTGAAAAGATCTGCGTACCTTGAGAGAAGGATTGCTTTGCGGATTCCGTTGTTCTGGTAATAATCCGGCGCCATGCCCTGCAGATCTACAACAGCCTCATCGCTATCAGGCACCCCATTGCGATCGGCATAGCTTACCTTCAACCTCATACTGCTATCTTGTGAAGGATTGCTTTCCTGCGAGAGCTTCTTGAGCTTCACAAGTACCACACCACCCTTGACTGCACCCTCTTCCGTCCTGGACGGGAAGAGCGTGTTGACCTTCATCAGCTCGCCTGTAGCCTCATCTGCTTCTGGAGAACCGTAGACTTTCTCAATTCTGTAGCCCGGAGCATTCAAGTTCAACCGCAGATCAAAGACCAGAGGTGTAACCATGAAATCGAACTCATCGTCCATCCGCTGCTTGAACTCCTTTGCGGAGTGGACTGAGTAATAGTTCGCTCCGCGAATCTTGGTTATCCGATCTACAAGCTCAGTGTTGAAGTCCAGGCCGATGCCGATGAATGTAGTATAGATCCTATGGGCTGCATTATCCTCCAGAATTTGGGATAAATCTTCCTCGCCGGTATCTCCAATATTGGGCATTGCATCTGTCAGGAAAATTATCCTGTTCTCATATTCGGATGGATCTGCATCCAGATATCTGGCGATAAGTTTGTTGCCCAGCTTCATTCCGGCCTCCATATTGGTTGAGCCAGCCTCCCTGATCTTGAGGATCTGCGCCTTCAGCATCCCTAGATTTTTATCCCCGACGGGTGTCATCGGGTCCACAACAAAGGCATCATCGCTGAAGATCACCATGCCGAATCTATCATCCGGATTCAGATGATCGAGCAGCGAAACAACCGCCTTATCTGCGATCTCCATCTTTGTCTTTCCGGAGTCCTCGCTATCATCCAAATTAATCTGATTTCCAGAGCGATCATAGTAGTAGCTGTCGAATGTACTGCCCATTGAGCCTGAGTAATCCAAAACCACCACAAGGTTCAGCTTCTTTCGCTTGAAATCGGTTATGCCGGAGTTGAGGCCGACAGAGAGGTAATACTGTGGCTCTTTGGAAAACGGATCACGAGAGATTGCATAGCTGTACGATGGACAGAAGAGCTTATTGCATTCCTTTGCCTGGCCGGTATCAAAGTAATAATCGTAAAACAGACCTTCATAGGTTATATCTGTGGGCAACGGCAGGTAATTCTGCTTTATGTTCTCCCGGAAGTTATTGATATCCTTCGCACCACCGGTCGAGAAGCCTATGCTGGGAGCGGCTAAAGCTGCCGGTGCTGCTGGAGCCAACATTTTATAAGCCATAGCTGGCGCAGTAGCGGTGAGGCCGCCGGATGTGCCGAAGCCCCTTGAAAACTCAGCAACTACCGGATTACTGGTGTTGAAGAGAACAGAGTTACTATTTGATTTATCTACAGTGTACCAGATCTCATAATCTCCTTCGAATCCAGTCTGATACCATGCCCGATAGCAATGGCCCTTTTCAACTCTGCCAGCGAGCAATAGATCAGTCGATCCTGTGGGGAATCTGCAGTAGAGATTTAACTCACCGCTGGATACCGGCAGCAGCTTTAGCCTGACGAACACCCCAACTGGAACTTTCAGGGATGTCCTGCTGCCAGTTCCATTTGAATCAACGATCAATAGACTATTTCTCTCATCTTGCACAGATTGCAAGCCTTCATCAGTTAGATGACCAATATCCTTCGGGGCCTCAGATATGTACCAGCCATATCCCTGATCATCGCCATCAGATAATGACCAGTCCAATCCAAAGCCGAGAAAAGAAGATGATAATCCTATAGCTATGAGCAACATCGCCATCCTAACCTTTGCCATAACCATACTCTCCAGAAATATGCCATAGCGGCATCTTGATTTTAGGCAGTTAGCCACCTTTGCTTCTGTGGATATGACTTATCGTTTATCTATCTATCGCAAATTGATTGAGCATAGAGGAAAAAATTCAATATTGTAAGTTCATGCAGTCTGCCATGCGGAAATGTTTATGAGGAGAGCCCATAAAGTTACCTTTCTAGGAATCTATTTACAATCGGCGTTAAAAGAGATAACATGGCAACGGTTCTGATTTATGGTTCTGGCGCGATAGGCTCCCTTGTTGGATATTTGCTCTCAGAAATCAATGAGCTTGAAGACAAAGCCATCGAGAATGTGGGGCTTCTTGGAAGAAAAAGTCATATCGAGAGCATCAAGAAAAGCGGCCTCAAAATCAACTTCTTCAATGGACAGAAAACATCAAATTTCAATTACCTCTTCTCCAGCCTTGACGAGCTTGACAAATCTGACTTCTCCCCGGATATTGTAGTAGTATGCGTTAAAACCCATTCTCTTTCAAAGATTCGCTATGAAATAATTGAATCAGGAATACTTGGCGATAGGCTGAAAGATGCCAGCTTTATCCTTTTAATGAATGGTATGGGAAACGCAGAAACCTTCGACCTTCCAGTTAAGATCTTCGAAGGCATAACCTTAAACGGCGTTGTATTCTCGAAGGATGGCCTGATAGAGCTTAAGGGCAAGGGAAAGACCATCTTCGAGAGTGAAATCCCTGAAGGAATAAAGCAGTTTATGAAGGCGCGGTTTGAGGAGAAGGGCTTTGAGATCGAGTTCACTAGCGATTTCAAAAGCCAGCAATGGAACAAGCTTTTCGCAAATGCTGTTATAAATCCAATAACTGCACTGACAAGGGAAAAGAATGGCATAGTGCTCTCTAAGCACCTCGAAGAAACTGTGGGAAGGATTGTCGATGAATGTACCAATGTTGCAGAAGAAGAGGGGCTAGCCCTCGATAGAAGCGAAGTCTTGAAGTTCGTCTACTCTGTCGCCGAAAAGACATCAATGAACACATCGAGCATGCTTCAAGATGTAATCAAGGGAAATAGGGCCGAGATCGATTCCATAAACGGCTATGTGATCAGGCTTGCGAGGAAGCATGCGATAGATGTGCCGGTGAATGAGACGCTATATGCGCTGGTAAAATCGATTGAGTGTAAATCCGCCGAGAAATAATTGGGAAATTATTTGCTGCATGGGCTACAATACCAGATTTATAATAAGCCCTATATCCGACCTTAAGATATTGGGAATACCAAGGAGGATACAAGGCAGTGCAGCTAGAGGCGAATCAACAAGCATGTGCTGGTCCATATGAGCGCAGTGACAAGAGGAAAGCTCACAGGAATGGTAGTTATGCTCCTTGGATTTATTTGAGGTTTTAATTAATCTCTGTCGCTATGCCGAGGAAATAGAGCTCATAGATTGCATGCCGCTTGATCCTCCACTCGATCCCATGCTGATCGAAGTGCTGGAGCTGACGCTTCCGCTGGACCCCTGGCTGAAGCTGGCTGATCCTGAGCCCAAGTGAGCAACTGAGCTTGAGGAAGCAGCACTGCTGGCTGTGCCTGTACGAATTGGGGTTACCGTATCAGCTCCAGGTGATTGGGGAGAATCAGAGGCATTGGTATCTGATGCAATCAAGAAGATCCCCGCAGGAGCTGCGCCAGTTACATCGCCCGACCATGTATCTCCGTTTGCAGAGTAGGCTGTGTAAGAGCCGGCAGTATTTGAATCAATGGAGAGGTCAAGCTTGTAAAGATCCAGACTATTTACCGGCATCACAGTCAGCGCTATTCTGCCGGCTGCTAGAGAACCGCTGGCTGTAATCCTCTGGGTGCCATTTCCTCCTGTCATTGCTCCATATCCCATAACGGTATCCTTATTTTGCTTTAAACTCAGATCAATATGTCTTGTAATTTCGCCGGTCAGCTCCAAGGACCAGGCACCTGTAACATTTGCATTCTCAATCGCGTTCCCTGGTTCAGCCAAGTTTATTGCCGGGGATATATCCGACGATACATCCATCTCTGCGCCGGCAGGAGGCGTGCCCAAATATGTAACCTTGGGACTGCTGACAGAATTGTACATTGGATTATTTTCCTTTATTATTCCTGCATCCTTGGCCTGCTGAACCAGCTCAAGGTCCATTCCCGTGGACATGGTTTCGCCCACGAAGTTGGGACTCAGGGGATCGCTCGCGCCTCCCCAGTCCTGAGCATGTGCCTGGACTAATATATAGGCAATAGCCGTTATAATCAATGGCAATTTGTCGTACATCATGTCAGCTATTGATTATGTCCCATTTATTGTTTTCGGACTCTGAGGAAGCTTTAATTTCTGGATGTGGCAAGTAAGACGTTATCGAATCAAGGTTTATATGCAAGATATCACTGAAGACCTGAAGGAAATCGTCGGCGAGCGAATCTCAGCTTCGGTCACCGAGCGGTACTGCTATGCATCTGATGCATCTCAGGTTGAGGGAATTCCCGATTATGTGGTCCGCCCAAAGGCGGTTTCTGAGGTTTCCGATATCCTTCGCCTCTGTAGTGATCTCGGAATTCCGGTGACTGCACGCGGAGCCGGAACGGGCCTCGCAGGAGGAGCCTCTCCTGTAAAGGGTGGCATGGTCCTGGATATGTCAGGGATGGATAGAATAATCGAGATTGATATCGATAATCAGCAGGTCATTGTTGAGCCAGGGGTGGTTCAGGAAAAGCTTAACCAGGCGCTGTTGCCCTATGGATTCTTCTTCCCGCCTGATCCTGGAAGCTCCGCAATGTGCACCATCGGAGGGATGATCTCCTATAACAGCAGCGGAATGCGCTGCGTGAAATATGGTACCACACGCAATTATATTCTGGACCTGGAGGTTGTGCTGTCGGATGGCAGGATCATTAAAACAGGGTCGAAGGTGCTCAAATCAGCTGCAGGCTATGATCTCACAAGGCTGTTTGTCGGCTCCGAAGGGACTCTGGGCATAGTTACCAGAGCAGGCCTGAAGATTATTCCTCGGCCGTTGGCCAGGAGGCTTGTTGTTGCATCCTTTGATAGCGCGGAGATTGCAGGCCAGGCTGCAGTTTTGGTATTCGCAAGCGGTATCACGCCATCTGCTTGCGAGATTCTTGATAAGACGACGCTTGCAGTCCTGAAGCGCTGCGATCCCCATCTGGCTCTGCCGGATGATGGCGATGTGATCCTCTTTGAGGTCGATGGGAGTGAAAGCTCAATTGCAGAGGATGCAGAACGAGTTGTGAAGGCATGCTCATCCCTGGCAAGAAATATTCAGATCGCTTCAAGCCACAGCGATATGGATGCCATTTGGGCCGCCCGCAAGCTTGTTGGGGCTGCAGTATCGCGCATTGATCCAACAAAGACACGTATTTATGTGGCTGAGGATGTTGGCGTTCCTATAAGGCAGATTCCGGCCTTGATTAAGAAAATCGAAGAGATATCGGACGAATTCAATCTGCCTGCAATGAAGTATGGCCATATAGGCGACGGCAACCTCCATGTTGCGCTGTTCATCGACGTGGTGGATGAGGATCAATGGGCGAGACTCCGGAAGGCGGCAGATAGAATTCACAGGACGGCGATTGGGCTTGGGGGGACAGTCAGCTCTGAGCATGGCATCGGTCTTGCAAGGGCTGAGTATATGGCTGACCAGATAGGTCCTGCCCTGGATGTGATGAGGATGATCAAGAAGACCCTGGACCCAAAAGGCATACTGAATCCGGGCAAGTTGTGCCTGTGAATTGATTAATAAAGGAGCATCTGAAAACTTGAGCTTGCTTAAGATGATTATATGGAGCTCGATCTAAGGTCGATCAACAAGTGTGTTCGGTGCGGGACATGCCGGTCAGTCTGCCCAGTCTTCGAGGAGACTGGCTGGGAATCGAAGAACACCCGGGGCCGAATCCTCGTCATGAAGAGCCTCATGAACGGATGCAAGCCGGATGCAGATGTGCTCGACAGCCTGAACACCTGCACCACCTGCGGCATTTGCATAGATAGCTGCCCTGCGGGTGTGAACCCAGTCAGACTTGTTGAGGGCGCCAGGAAGGAGCTCGTCTCCGAAGGCATGATGACCGATCTCCAGGTGCTGCTGAATGAGTATGCGATAGAGAGCGGCAACATCTTCGGCAAGTCACAGGACCGTTTGGCGTGGCTGAAGGATAAGAGCCTTCTGAAAGAAAAGGGAAATTGCGTTTATTTCGTCGGCTGTCTGGATTCCTATCGCTATTTAGAGACTGCGAAGAAGACATTCAGGATACTTAGCCGCTTTGGCGCCACACTGCTGCAGGCTGAGCAGTGCTGTGGCTCGCCGCTGCTCAGGACGGGCTTTGATGCGAGCCCGCTGATGGAGGCAAACATCAGGCAGATCGAGGATATCGGAGCTGATACTATTATCACAGGCTGTGCCGGCTGCTATACAACGCTCAAGAATAATTATCCCAGGAAATTTGATGTAAAAAGCGTTCCCGAGTTTCTGGCTGAGCATCTTTCTGAGCTGAACCTCAGGCGCCTGGATCTGACTGTGACTTATCACGATCCCTGCCATCTGGGAAGGATGAACGAGGTCTTCGATCAACCGCGCCAGATGATTAAGGAGATCTGCAACCTAAAGGAGATGAGGGCCTATGGCAGGAATGCTCGCTGCTGCGGTGGCGGCGGAGGCGTCAGAGCAGGATATAAAGATTTGTCATTGCAGATGGCGAAAAGGCGGCTGGAGGATGTTCCCAAAGGCGTTGATTATATTGTAACATGCTGTCCGATGTGCATAAGGAACCTGAGCGATGCCGGGGCGGGCGAGAGGGTCGTGGATCTGGTGGAGTTGGTGGAGAAGGCGATGAGGTGATTGGGATAAGGTTCTATTCCATAAATGGACGTTCCAGCTATTATGACGGATAACAAATGTCTATCCTATTGTATCACCACTCCTTATGCAAAAGAACTGCATAGTCATCAACTTGATATGCTATTCTGAGATCTTTAATCTCAAATAGTGCAGACACTGTCTGCACAATTATCCTGTGATTCATCGGCTTTTTGGATGGACTTAAATACGATGGCCAATAAAACTCTCCCAAAAAAGGAGGAATGGATGATGAATAAATATGCACTTTCATGTACAGCCCTGGCATTGGCTTTTTCCCTAACAGGAATAGTCCTTGCAACAAGCATCTGCGATAATGCTCCGTGCGAAAAAATGATCAACGCAAGCGTTGGAAAGAATTTCACAATATCCTTTGATTCTATGTCACAGGCAACCGGATTTCAATGGTGGGTGAATTTCGATCCTGCATACGTGAACCTGGTGGGCGAATCCTTCGTCCAGAATAATGCAGCCCCAGGAATGGTCGGCGTTCCTGGAATGGAGACTTTCACCTTCGTTCCCAAGAAGACGGGCGAGACAGATATAACAATGCTTGCGCTTCAGCCTTGGGAGAATGGCACTATCGGTCAGCGAAAGATCTATCCAGTCACTATAACAGGATAGCCAATTTTATTGGATTTCTTTTTTAATCGCTAATCATACTGTTCGACAATTGTGCTGAGCTTATTCGAATTGGCATCAACATTTCCATTGGCATTCACCTTGGCGGATTGGCCTGCTATGGCTGCAGCGGTCATAGTTACATTGTTGAGAAGATCCTGGGAGATATTGCCACTGGTGTTATTGATCGCCAATTGTGAGCTGATTGGAGTTGTTATTTGTAGCCTGGCTATTGGTTGCAACTACTGCATTGTTTGCATTGTTCATATCGTTCATCTTGGATCACGGAGTTGTTAGTGCTTTCATCTCTGGGAAGGGTCTTAATGGTTAATAAAGCAAATAGCACATATGGCATAAACGACTTTATAGCCCCTCTTCTATACAGCATAGCGATGCTCAACGACATGGAGAGTGCGATGGCCCTTGTGGAAGGCCAGAAGCTGGAGGCTGTCTCAGCAGTCAAGGATGAATGGCATCTGGCACTAGAGGAAGCCTCGAAGATGCTGAAGTGGCCTGATAAATTTATCGTTCAGTATAACCCGGCCATCTGGAGGAGATCGCACTATCCTGTCGGCATGAGGCTTCTTTCAGATCCTTTTAAGGATTACCTCATATTCGAGTTTGCCACCCCCAACTACATTCTGCCCTTTGATTGCTTTGAGTTCAAAATGGCCAAGATCGGCGTCATGCTCCATGAGTTCAGCCACCTGATTGATGACGAACGCTGGAGTTTCGATCTGAGCAGCCTTGCTATAGAGGCAGGTGAGTTCATAACCAGGGAGCAGAGGGCTGAGCTTCTGGCGTTCGCATGCTGCCCAATCGGAGTATTCGAAGCCAATCTGGCCTTGATCAAATCAACTGCCAGAATGCTTGGCGTTGAACTGGGCAGGCACTCACAGGCTCTGGCAGCGATTGAGACTATGGGCCATGCCGGTCTTGCCGGTGGAGCTGATCCCATAGAGGTTTTCAAGGAGGCTAAGGCGGATGGTGTTCCTGCAGATAAAATTATTGAACATTATTTATGCACCTTCTCATTTTCCATGGCAGGGCTTACAACCACCCCGGATCTAAACGAAAGCCAGGGCCTCGGGATCAAGAGGTCAAAAGATCTGACGCAGGCAAATAAGTGGCTCTGCCAGCATCTCAAGGGCGAGGTGGATCTATCGGAGCTTCAGATGCATCTTGAGGATATCGGCTATTATGCATTCTCGGAGGAGGGATATGATCCTCTCGGCTGTCTGGACTTCACTTTCGTCGATCGAATGGCGGCTAAGGAGAACATCTCACACGCCAAAAGCTACTTTATGGAAGAGCCATATTTCTCAGATCTTCTCAATGCGACGGAAACACTTTTAAAGAATTTGAAATAATTATTATAAATAAAGCTAGATAAATCGTGAATACGGGATAGCAGGAGATGAAAAGGGCAAGACAGCAATTATCGATAATCCTCCCTCGGAGGGCTGAATGTATCCACTACCACAGATTTCTCAAGCGCGATTGCACCGTGCTTCACGCCGGAAGGCGCATAATAGGTATCTCCGGGCCCCAAATCAAATTGCTCTCCATCGATTAAGAGCCTCACCTTTCCCGAAGCGATATATCCTATCTGCTCATGCGGGTGAGTATGGTCCGGTATCTCAACGCCTGCTTCAAGGATGAACTCACAGATCATCATCGATTTGCCTTCGGCAAGAGTGCGGCGGATGAGGCCCGGCAGCATCTCAACAGGGGAAGCACTTGTGTATTTGTTGATCATCGCTCCACTTAATGATCGATTGGAATCTTCAAGCTGGCGGTATTATAGGAAAATATGCAGAAGGTCCGCTCCCTTTAGCGGACGGGATGAATGCCGTACGCTTTCCGGTATAGCGATATCTACATATTCTTTGGGTCGCATACAGTTCTTGATGGAAAAAACGAGGTATACGTGCTATAACATCGGCTACCACCTTGTTTGGATATCTAAGTATTTGAAACATCCATCAAGGAGATAGCTGAGAAGCTCGAAGTGCAGATTGTATGCTTTGAGGTTCAACCAGACCACATACACCTCATTGTGTCTGCTCCTCCTCGATATTATCAATGCTTTCGAAGGTGCTTCATCTCATGGATTGAGAAACAAGTATCCATATCTTAGGTCTTTGCCATCGATGCGGGCAAAAGCATAACTACGCTGGTACGGCTGGCAACGTCTCCTCTGAAACAATCAAGCGATATATCGAGGAGTGCCAGAAATGAAGACCGCCTACAAGTTCAGGATGTATCCAAATAAGCGTCAGGAAGCCATGTTAGGCTTAACTCTTGAGACTTGCAGGTATCTCTATAACTTAGCACTAGCCGACAGAAAGAACGCCTATAAGATTGAAGGCATCTGTCGTTGCTATGAAGATCAGGCTGCTATGTTAGTTGCCGAGAAAAAAGAAGGCAACTATAAGGTTTGTGGAGTTGATGTCCACAAGAAATTCCTTGTTGCCACAATCCTCTCAAGGGACGGCACAAAAGACACCAAACGTTTCAGCATGGCAATCGATGGTCTCCTGAGGTTCAGAGATTGGGTAATTGGAAACAACTGTGGGCAAGTAGCCTTAGAATCAACAGGCATTTACTGGTATCCAATACATGCTGTTTTGGAAGAAAAGGTCGACCTGATTGTGGCAAATGTCTATAAGATCAAGCATACTCCAGGGAGAAAGACCGATGTCAACGATTCCGAATGTATCGCTGAGCTTTGTCTCAACGGAATGATAGAACCTTCAAGGATGAAAGAATAAACTAAAAAAGTAATATCGGAATCTTAATCAGCTGCTCAGGGCCTCTCCACAATATCGCCTTTGATGCCGTTGAGCATATTAAGAATCTCCTTTTGCTCGGCATCCTCAACCTTGAAGCTTTCCATAGACCCGATAAGATGAGATATCATCGTCTGCCAGCTGATCCCATCGATCCCTATGCCCTTATGGATAGTCTTCATGTCGCGTCCTGTGTAATAACAAGGGCCTCCAGTAGCTTCACAAATCATATTTACCTGCAGCTGGCGAAGATTCTTCAGCGAATCATTTCCGTGGCCGACAAAATATTTTGCAAGCTTCTGGTCGCTTCCCATTCTCCTCATTAGATCGTCAACAATCGCTGCAATGGTGTTATAGCCACCGAGTCTCTCGTAGAGTGATGTTTTTGCCGTATTAATCCCTCACATCCGAACCATCTCTCTGCAGCAAGATAAAAGTTTCCCTAAAATTTTTTAACGTTCAAAAAGTCATCAATATTCAGGCGATTGGCTTTTGCAGTATACCACATTAAAGTTTCCAGGAAGCAATTCCATCTCATTGGGTTCTTTGGAGAGATTGTGCAGAGAATGTGCTTGTTGATTACGGCAGCATTGCCTTAATATCCGAGAAAAAGATATAAAATATATCTGTCATGGCGATTGCAAATTGGTCTGAGATCTTAAGAGAGGTCGATAAGCTTTATGAGCTTCATGAGCTGGGAGCCTCTGATCCAAAGAAATGCCGCGAGTTCAATTCTAAAGCATCGCTTTTTCTAAGCAAGATGGAAGATATGGGCGTAGATCAGATGGCCGATCGAATGATGGATATTCTGGGAGGCTGCAGTCCAAAAGAGTTCTCTACATGTGATAACCGCCAGAACACAAAGGGCGCCCTGGAAAGGCTCAGGGATAAGGTAAAGGCGAATCTCGGCCAATAGATCTGTAGATTTTGATGAAAGTCAATAACCAAGATCCTTTAGCTCTATTTCATTATCCTCTCACCATCGGAGGAGTTCCTCCATCTCCCATGAAAAACAAGGTTCATAATGTCGATAAATCTCGTTTTTCATTTGCCACATATGTGCCCTTGTCCTGAGGCATATGAGTGCTTCTGGTGGAAGGTTCTGGAAACATAGGCTATAAGGTTGACCGGGAACTACGGGCGATTTATTCTTCGCGTGGAAGAGATTGTCTAGCCATAATCACTTAATTACCAGTAATCGACGGGTCACTTATTCGCGCTATTATTGCATTGAGCCATGCAACAAGATTAAATGCATTTACGAAAGCCATCCAGCAATGGGATGCGAGACTGCACTAAGTAAGGCATGGGTGGAGCTAGAAGAATTAGCCATTTCTCCGAGATCAATTATACAGTTTCTCGCACATGCTTATGAGGTAAATATGAGCGATAGGACTATCATACAGCGGTCCTCGCTTTTGCCTGCTGAAGACTACCTTTCGGTTCTTTTTCTTCACTATCTCATCGGTTGTCTGAAGCATGGCTACAGGCCGAGCAGCGATTGGATTTCCTTTAAGGATATCTGGGGAGGGGACACTTATTTTCCGGCTTATCGGAAAAATACCATAAGGCCTTTGATCGAGAGGCTGCAACAAGATCCTGATGGCTTGATAAGAAAACTGATTGCGAGTTATAAGGGCAAGGTTGTTGATGGTGGAGATACTGGCGTAGAGCTTGAGACCTTTCCAGGGGTTTTCATCAGGATAGTTATCTGGAGAGGCGAGGATGAGATTCCGCCTGAAGCAACCATATTATTTGATAGGAATCTGACGGATGTTCTCTCTACAGAGGATATTGCGGTATTTCTGGATTCAGTGGTTCATAGGATTCTAGAAGATACCTCGTATATTTTTCGGGCAAGCTGATCGCTCTCCTCCTCAATCTCTTTTTCCAGCTTGATCTGGCATTTCATCTTTTTTGTTGCCTTTGGCATTAACCAAGCACTGCTCTTCAGGCATGCCAGCCATAAGTTTACCTGAGAGTAATTTCCATGTGGAAGTACTCATTGAAAGACAGCTAGCAGAGCGTGTCCAAATCCTCTCTAAGCTTTAGGCCCCCATTCCCATAGGTTAATTCCCATAGGTTATTTCTTAGGTTTTTTATTCTTCAGAATCTTGCCAAAGACATCATCTGCTTCTTTGATCTCGTCCTTTGTCGGCACATGCCTCCCTGTAATCTCGATATCTTCCTCTTCCAGGACGAAGCGATTCTTCTTTTTATTTTGAATGGAGCATCACCTCAGCCTACTCATTCCTTTCCCTTATGTACATTAGTCTAACCTTATTAAATTGGGCTGCTGTGCTATTGGAGCCATATAATGGGAAATCGGCATTTACAGTCAAATTCTCAATGTTTATCGTCTTTATGACATCCCATTTTGAATTCCTTGGCAGCAGAAATTCCCTTTCATCTTCATTGATATAGAGCGCGTGCTCTCCGCCAGGCCTTTGTAAAACGAGCACGTTCTGATATCCATCAGGTGATCTGTTTCCGAAAATATCGAGGCTCACTGTTATATCATAAGCTGTAGATGCATATGCAGGCTCAATGTATTCGGAGTTGTTCATGATCTTATTTACTATGCTCCCGGAGATGCCCCTGTAAAGTATCAAAGTTTCATCCAGGATCGATTCATTGAGGGCTATGTCCAGGTTTTCAGTTATGAAATCGAAGAATATGCGAGTTTCAGGAGTATACAGCCTTAATTTGTTTTCGGGACTCGCTCTTAAATAACTTCTATACTCTGAAGTATTAGCATAGAACTTGGGGTTCATCCACCAGGCAATCGCCGCAATAATGGATTCATTAAAGCATCGTTCTGTGTACGGGATTTGATCGCATAACTTAGGTTTTGTGAGAATAAGTGTAGCACTCTCCAGAGTCTCTGGAACTACTGGAACGGCGTTAGTTTCCATTTCAGCAGGATTTATTGTTGATAGTGAGCTTGAGGAGTTTAATAAAGAAGAATAGTTCAGCGCATTTTCTTGAGTAGAGCTACAAATTCCACAAAATATGCTCATTAGAACGATTAATATTATAGAGATAGCTGTATATGATGTTTTATTAACTTTTACTGATCTAATTACATCTTTACATAGCCTCATCAAGACACCCTTTATACTAACACTGATCACTTGGAGATAAATATTTCCTGAGATTGAGACAGCATATCTATCTCCGAATTTCTGGCTCGTTATCTGGCAAAGAATTCTATCGGTACCATCAAGTTATAAATTTTTCCAAGCTTCATCCTCCTCTGGACTCAGCCAATCCCTGGCAAGAACTGATTCACTTGGAATCGCAGCTTCCCTTCTTTAGCAGAAAAGGTCATTTAAGGCGGTGTAAATACAGCAATCCTGAAAGTATGCGCCGAGGTATGTCTCAGGTGTGGCGAGAGATTGTACTCTCAGGAGACCGTAAGGAGATTCGAGGGTCGAGGGGATCAAAGCAAAGCTTGAACGCCATGAAACATCAGAGTTCCAGGCAGTGGGCGTGGCATTCAAGGTGGTATAAGCAGCGGCTAAGAGATTGCAGGCTATAAGGTTGATGAGGATAAGATTAACGGAAGACTTACTCGTTGCGCATTGTTATAAAAGCTTCCGGAAATCCTCTTCGGCTATGCCCAGCTGCTTGAGGATTTCATAGAATAGCCAGTTTCCGATCTCACTACCTCCATGTATTGGAATAGTAGTTGCCCTGCCACCGGGATGCTTCCATCTGGCGTGGCTTCCCTTCTGTCTAACCATTTGAAAACCAAGTTTTCTTGCGACCTTCTGTAGATCCCTAGCTTTGGCAGGCATGAATTGCCATCACTTCAACATCTTCTGGAAGCATGCGCCCTTCTTCTTCATATTCTTCTCTTATCATCTCGAAGACATTGAGCAGCTCATTTTGCGCTTCTTCTGGAGTTTTTCCCCAAGCATGGCATCCTGGAATAGCTGGTGCATAGGCTACGAACGTGCCGTTATCATCCGGGCGGAGAACTACGGTATAATCGTAGAGTCGCTTCATTGGCTGCTATTCCTTCATAGGTGAATATAAATCTACCCTGCGGCCTCAAAAAAATTTGATTCAATATTAGCGATACTATTTCACCTTATGCTGCTACATATTGTCGAACCTCGATGTGAGCTCCTGCCCGGGCTGCCCGCTCAGCGGTGTTCAATGGATCCTCGGCCTACCTTTTCTTAGCTTAAGGAAGTCTTCGAATCTCTTGATTTCCAAGATGTGCCACTTCACAGCAATGGATCAGAAATCGCTGTTCGTGAAGGTGTGTTAAAAAGGAAGATCAGTTATGGTATTAGATCCAAATCAGGCAGAGCAGCCTGGGAGAATATGCTCTCTTTACTTAATACTTGCAGGAAGCAAAAGGTTAGATTCTATATCTATATCAAGGATATTTATTCTAATAACTTTTCTATGCCCAGACTGGCGAACATGATATCAATGGCAGGATAATTTTACCTGCTACTGAGCATGTTCTTCGGAAAGATATAGTCCATAAAAAATACAACAAAGTTCAGAGCAAATACTATTGGATTCTATGCAATAAAAGGAAATAGAGTATGAGTTCGCAGGAAGCTTAAGTTACGCGAAACGATAGATTGAGAGATTTATAATAAATAGTTCCTATTATAAATGCTTATGTTAAAAACTATAAGTATAAGCATGTGCAATTTGAGACTCCGCTTGGCTTTATACTGGATTACAAGCCCTATGGGTAACAAGACAGATGTTTGTTATCCAAAAGAGTATATATCTTAGATGCATTTACGCGGATTAAAAGATGAGGGAAGTAATACATCTGAAATCAGCACTGGGGAAAGGTTTTGGTGGGGCCATGGCGATTTGAACGCCGGTCACAAGACACCCAGTCTTGTAGGATACCAGGCTACCCTTCTAATGGGCGGATGCCACTGATTTCATTGAATCGCGTGACAGGATTGTATCCTTTCCCATAGGAGAGGATAGACCTTGTATCGTGTAACTGTGGATTGGAATATAGCCACAACATCCGACTTTGAGCCTTCTTTAAGCGCTAGGTCATTATCCAAAACGCCAATTAGGGATATCTATGACTCCTTCACGGCAAGATTCGACAACGAAAAATCTAGTAGATCAAGGCAATAAATATTACGAAAATCATAATTATTCGGAAGCTCTTAAGTGCGCTGAAAGCGCCATAAATGCCAATCAATAAAATAAGGGGGCATGGCTATTAAAGGGCATTGCTTTCTGCGAAATGGGCAGCTATTATGATGCAATTATAGTATAAAACCAAACATTTTTAATCTAAGGCAGCAATGTTATCCATAAGTCTCATCCCGAATAAATCCATATTAGAAGATGCATGCCTGAGGAAGAGCTTGATAAAAGAATAAAGACCCTAGAGCACAATACACGAGTTCTAAAGCACTTATATTTTATTAAACACAGGTACAATGGAATAAGCGTAGAGGAAGCATGCGATTTAGTCGGTGTAAGTAAGATTGTGGGATATATCTGGTAGGATATGTGGAATGTAGAAGGATATAAAGGTTTAATTCCGCGATTTGCTGGCGGCAGGCCATCCAAGCTCACAAATGAACAAAGCCGGATTATTATGAAAACGTTCCTTGCATCCCAGCATCCAAAAAACTAAAAACCATTTGTATCAACTATAATATCCTAAATGGCATATTAAGATCAGCCTAATACACTATGGTCTAAATTTAGTCCAAAGTATTGCAGGAACACGCCTAAGACTATTGGCTTAGGACTTAGTGCTAGCTTCGATTCATGGCACATCTTTGTTAACTACTATCTGCAGTAGGTCTGCAATGGTTTAATAACGCTAAATGCTATAGTGGTTCGGATATGGGTACAGGAGATCTGGAGTTTAGCAAGTTCGAAGCAAGTGCAAGGTTTACATCGCCAGCTTACCTGCCGCTCTGGTCCGGCAATGCTCTTAGAAGTGGTTTTGGCGCAAGGCTAAGGGATCTTGTATGCTTATCAAGAGGTGAACTAGGGCAAAAACAGGATTGCTCTGATTGCCTTCATCGAGATATATGTGTCTATGATTTCTTTTATAATCCCCGGCCACCAGCTGGCGCCAAGGTTCTACGCAGACAAAGTGATCCCCCAAGACCATTTACATTCGAGCCACCGGAATCTGGTGGATATAACCAAGGAGATAAAGTATCCTTTGGCTTTACGCTCTTTGGCAAAGGAATGCAATATCTGCCATACTTTCTATTGGCTCTGAGAAATCTAGGCGAAAGCGGCCTTGGCAGTGGCTATAAGGAAGGACAAGGAAAGTATGTCCTAGAATCTGTAGATTCATTAGGCTATGGAACAAGGGCCAATATCTTCTCAGGAGATACAATTTTCAATCGATCTATTCTACTAAGCTACAGAACTATTCTGAAGGCATCCAAGGAGCATGTAGGAAAGATTGCATTAAATTTTATCGCGCCTACCCAAATAAAAGAGAACGATAGGTTTACTGCGGCTCCTAGCTTCAGAGGATTCATGTCCAAACTTCTGTCTAGAGCTAACGTTCTTGCAGAGTTTTATGGATCAGGGGGGTTATTCAGCAGCGAGGAGGCGTTGCGTATCCTCGGAGAGTGCAGATCTATTGCAATAACCAGTGCTGCAACAAATGAGATCTGGGAGAAGCGTTACTTCCATAAGCAAAAACAGGAAAAAAGGCCTTTGGCACCGTTTTTCACTGGCAAGATAACATATTCTGGCGAATTCTCTCAGGAAATGATGGCGCTGCTGGAACTAGGGACGAAGATACATGTGGGTAAGATGGTGACTTTTGGAAACGGCGGATATGAAATTATCATTTAATCGAGGTATTGTGATATCTGAACTCATATCTCCTCTTTAGATTGAGGCCAAACTCAGAATCATAATAGGCATTAACGATTCTGACCTTCCCATTGTTCTCAACTTGAGTTAATCCCTTCTCCTTTAACTGCGAGAACTGCCTCCACCGAATTGGTATGAGAAGTTGGCTGGCTTCAAGCGGATTATTCTCAAGGGCTTTATAGTAGTCATCGAGGAATCCTAAAGGTAAAACCTCAACGCTATCAAATGCCTTATAGAACTCATCTTCTAGCCCTTCATCCGAGTTAAATGCCCTTAGATTTCTTAGCACCCCATCCCAAAATTCATCGTAGGCATTCTGGTACGCGGAGTTCCAATTATCTGCGATTTTGCCTTGATATATCTCATCTAGCCAATCGGATATTTTGGCTTCATCGATTAGCTTTCCATCATTTTTCTGTAAGACTTTCAGAGATTCATGGACCAATTCTTTATCATAAACTCGCTGCCCGTCTGATGGTTCTTTGAAAACGTAGGCTAGAGCGAAATCCTTCAACCTTCTTCTATTTACCCGTCCAAACCGTTGAAGCAAAGCCTCAAGAGGAGCGGGATCGGTATAGATCACATCCAAATCAATATCAAGGCTAACCTCGACGACTTGCGTGGCAATCAATAGAATCGGAGTCCTTTTGCTTGAATTGGAGCCGGTAGCTTGGCGCACCCTATTCTCTTTCTCTATCCTATCTCTTCCATTAAACCTACCATGAAGTAATATTATCTCAACGGATGACCCTAATCGCTGCTGAAGCTCAAAATAAGTCTCTTGAGCTGCTCTAACAGTGTTACGGCATACCAATACTGATTGGCCATGCCTGACCACCTCTGCAACCTCATCCAATGCTGAAGGGTCTTGCAGGCTTCCATCTCTTAACATGAGCTTATGGCGCCGGAATTTGGCATATAACTCAGGTGAAGCCTGTAAAATTGAGTGATCACCTAAGGCGTCAAGCAAGCGACTACGTAATAGGGACGGAAAAGTGGCGGACATGACAAAGAACTTAGATCCAAAATTCAGCCTGAGATACTTTATTGTGGCAAGTATCAATGCTAGTCGCTTGGCCTCATAAGCGTGGACTTCATCCAAAATGAACACAGCGTTGAAACAATCCGATAACAAAGATTCATATCCTTTCAAGCAATACGGCCCTTTGAGAATTTGATATGGACTTAAAACCCTAACTGGATAGTAGTTGAGCCGGGCCAGATTGTTTAACCATTTCGCAGAACTGGCTGCTTTCTCAGGGGACAAATCTTCGAGCAATCTTCTATAGTAGGCTAAAGTGCTCTTGCCATGTTCAAGCCCGACTTGTCCCGGAAAAGATCCATCATTTAAGCGGTCATACATTGCATTCATGCTGGCTTGGTAAGGCAGCATATAATAGAGTCGGGGAACTGGATGATTATCATCCGCCTGAGCAACTGCCCACAGTAGAGCAGCTTCGGTCTTACCGCTTCCTGTTGGCGACATCAAGATTGCCGAACCCCTAGTGTTCATACAATCCCGCTGATGTTTATAAATAGAATATGATTTGCCTGAAATTCGATCCCAACGATCCAGTAGAGACTGTGGCTCAATTAACCTGGAAGACGGAAGCTCTCCAACATGCGCAGATGCTAAGTGGTCTGATGAAACTGCAAACCCTCGTAATGCTATTGTTCCAAAGATTAGAGAAAGTTTCTCGCTTTTATTGAGCTTTTTGATCCAACGTCGACATGAATTTAGCCATCTTCTGATATTCGCTGCGCCATCCTTTTTAAAGTTAATAATAGCCTCTTCTCGTTGTAATAGAGTTACAGGCTCTATCCCTTTATCTTGAAGATTCAATTCTTCAATCCACAAATACTGGTATTTGAATAGCCAATTCCATAGACTGCTCAATGTGGCTTCATCTATTTCAGCAAGAATCTTCGCCAAAAGCTGATTATCAGGATCGCTCATCTCATTATATGCTAGGAATATCTCTTCTGCATCCTTATGGTGCGACATAATTGCAGCCGCAATCCAAAGAAGCTCTTCATCTGAGAGATTACCAATAATCCAGTCAAGGAAGGCGAGTGATAACACTTCATGTCTATGAGGCCAACGAGTGCCGTTTCTCAACATATTTTGAAAACCTTTTGCAGACTTTCCAAAATCATGCAAAAAGCAAGCCCAAAACAAACAATTCCAGAGTCTAGGAGAGCCTATCTGCTTTGAAAGATCAGGCCACAATTGAATTGTATCCGCTAACCTCTCAAGCACATTCCATGTATGGGTTACTAAAGACTCAGGCCTTTTATCTTGGCCCTTCTCGGCACTTTTTGCCCAAGTATCATCCAGCCCTTCAGGCCATGTTGGGGATGCCATCGTATTCTCCAACAAACTTATGAAACCATAGGCCGAGATGAGCCATTTCAACTTGATCGGATGTAGGATCAATCCAGAACTCTGCGCCCTCAGGCTTTCCCTCATAGTGAATGAATTCCTCACTATGTACGCGTCGATTGAGAATTACGTATCGGGCGAAAGTCGGTTGTCTTTGATTGGAGTAATCTAGATAGCGTGGCATTAACGCTATATATCCACGGCCCATACTCAACATCATCTGATAAGGAGCTAGGGTATGCTCAAAGTAAGCTTGTCTCTCAAGCCGAAGATCGATCACACTGATATTAGTATATGTAAACAGATCCTGAGAACGTCCTAGCACTACAGGATAATAGGGGCTTCTGAAAGCTTGCTCCCATTCTGGCTTGTTCAGATACAAAACCAGCCTTGGCCTGAAAAGCATCCTTCGCTTGAACGGGTTGATTGTTCCCTCCAAGACCTTTGGTAGCTTCGTTCCAGGGAGCTTTCCTGTAGATTGAGCCATTACATGGATATGTTCAACATCATCAAATGCGCCCTGATGAGTGAAATGATAAGCAAATTCTACTCCTTCGGGATCAACCCATTCTCCCAATGCGCTACAGATATGTCCATAAATAGTTGCAGGTGGTGGCATTTCGAAAGTTGGATGGATACCCAACATGAAATGCGGGTAGCGAAAGGAAGTAGTAAGACCCTCCGCCACTATCTTTAATGCCTTCATTATGACCCTCAATCGAGCCAAGCAGCATTCTTAGGTTCATTCAACTCTTTGATGAAAGCCTGGAAAGCTTCACGAGGATGGCTTAATCTTATATTCTTGCCCTCATCAGCTTTTGCAAGATCTTCGATCTTTAAACGTTCTTTATCCTCATACCCCTTAACCCAGCCTATATAGATGTTCGATTGAATCTCTCCTTTGAAGACCTTAATTGACTCCTTCAGAGCATCAATATTCACTTCAGGTAAGCCTTTATCATTTGCATAGATTACGTGGCCAAAGATATGGTTTCCGCCTCTTGTTGCAGCTAAAATAACCACTACTGGGGATACATCTGTATAATGAATTGATTGCTTTGCACCACCCTCTAGTTGGGCCATTCCTTCAAAGAGGGCGGTAATGCGTTTAAGGCGCTGATCTTTTGACAAGCGGTATGCTTTCTGATCTTTTTGGTGTTCGAGGCCACTATCCTCTGCAAGTTTGGTTCTGATCTCATCTAGGTTCCTGAATCCGCTTTTATTCATATACCAAAATGTGCCGCTGGCCTTCATGTTCAAAGAGAATAGACCCTTGAGTGTAGTCCGATAGAATTGATGTTCATGTGGCACGGGATCCCCTTCATGCCTGGATAGGACACCGAAGTCACTTGTTGGACGAATGGGTGCAATTGAAACTAGGGTGCTTACTCGGAATGGTGATGCACGGGTTATTGTATCCTTAGTCTCAGTCTCACCTTTTCTGGATTTGTCAGCTTCTCTTTGGGTTTTCGCAGACTCGCGTTTTGAAGGCGCACGCATATAGCCGAATAGGTCGTCGTCCCACCATTCTATTGGATTTGCATCTGTATATGCAACTTTCTCTTCACGATAGATTGGTGCGGCTTTCCATTCCTTGTTACCCTGCTGCAAGGTTTGCCTGAGCCAATACCTAAATGCTTGGGCTGAAACATAAGGATACCATCCGTCATTGGCCCGAATTACCTTTACACCGCTGCTATTTTCAAAACGCTCACCTTCGATTGTTCCTAAGTTATTCAGGGCTGAAGCATTAGCATCAATCAAGAATAACCCAGTAACATAGCTCATTGATCTTCCCCTCCTCCAGATACGATTAATTCATTTTTTGATTCAAGCTTCTATTGGCTTATTCTCTGAGGTTTCTTCCACCGATTCTTGAAGAACCTCTGTGTGATTTTGAATCCATTTTAGATCATAAAGCCGCTCGATCATGCGGATTAGTACAAGATCGCGTGCAAGCTTCCACGTAGACCAGCCCCTCTCGTCGGGTTCCTCGAAGACCTCTACAAAAGGATCAAGCCTAATTATGGGCGGTTTGCCCTTCTTGAGTCTCGCATGATTTACTCTGATCAGTGAATTTCTGATAACATCATAGCGTGTCTGTTCCCCATAAAATGTAGAGAAGAATCTCCTATCGTTCTCTTCATTCACATAATCCGCCAACTGATCGCCTATCTCACGAATACGTTGAATTCGGCTTTCCTTCAAATGCATCACCTTTCTCAGGAAAAGTTCAGTCAACTTCCAAGAAATTATATCAGCATCACTTTTTAACGAATATCCTCTCCGTGGGTCATCTTGTGATGTATTTCTGACTGGGATTCTCAAGAAATAGCAGCGCATAAATCTTAAAGCATCTTGAGGCAGTCTGAAAATGTCTTCATAAAGGTAATTACGACGAGGTCTTGCATCCTCTTTGGCTACAGCATCTTCTTTCTTACCTTTTTTTATCTTGGATAACTGCCAGCTACGTTGTGTCACGGCTTGCCATTCCACTTTATACTCTGGATTATGTACTGCCCATAGAAAATCCATTATTTCCAATGGCAAGTGGTAAATCTCTAGTGGAGGGTTTCGAGTATCTAAAGCATTTGATTGTCCACTGTTGCTGAAATGGTAAGCGGTTAATGAGGCACTTTGGTGATCTTGTTGTGATTGGAATCGTTCTAGATCCGCAAGGAGCAAAGTATCAATAAGCACCGTTTTTGCAGGACCTGATTCTGGAAGCTTGCTGCCACCCTGTTGATGGGCCAAAGTGATCGCGTTAAGGTTGTTCTTGAGGAATTTCTTAGCGAACAATTCGGTAAGTTCAGGATTATCCGAGTGAACAGCTAGAAGCTTGCCACCGCATTTGGCACACCCTAAAGGCATCGCCTGGATGCAAAGCAAGGCTTTTCCAGAGATGGGTAATCCTGAGCTACCATTAGCAAAGAAATTGATTTGATCTTCACCTAATAACAATGGCACATGCTGTCGGAAGACTCTGCCCATTGGAAAGTTCTCTTTATCACTAAATGCGATTGCCGGCGCGCGGTCACCAGTAAAGGGGCAAATTTCCTCAATGACAGGCTGACTTTTATGAAAACTCCTTGTCACACGATTCGCGTAGTCACCCCTTCTCTCTGGCTGATTCTTGAAGGCAGGCTGTGTAAAACCTGAATTTGGAAAAGCAACAGTTAAGAAAGATTGGAGGGGATTAATAACATACTCTTTCGATATAAAATCAGCAATCTTGTCTAAATCTGATTCTGTCAGACTGGACAACGAATGCTTTCCGCAAAATGCTAGAATAGTTGCAGCTCCTACATCTACTAGCGGATGTCCAGTATACTGTAACATTTTCTTATCTCATTTTTCTTGCTTCAGGGCCAAAGGATTATCCTACCACACGTTAAACTTTTCTCCTGTGCCCCTCGAAAGTAATACCCCTAAAAAAATTAATGCTTACTGTAATGTCCCGCATCATCCTTACCGACCGTAGTTCCTTCCTCGGCAAGTCAGGCGGGCAGTTCCGCATCTCTCGCAAGGAAGGTCCTGAGTCCCTCGTCCCAGCCCGCAAAGTGAGTCAGGTTCTCATCCTTGGTAGCGGCATCTCTGTCTCATCAGATGCCATAGAAATGGCAGATGACCTTGGCGTCGAGATTGTCTTTGCGAACTACTACGGCAAACCCCTGGCACGCCTAATTCCGGC
>JBHGAU010000041.1:0-27786 GCA_041946675.1 Methanotrichaceae archaeon
TCTGGTATGAGACTGGCATGTACTCGAACTCTGCTTCCTTGGTGAAGTTGATGTAGTCCCTCTGGCATACCGCGTTAGCATAAGTGCAGCCATAGGGCAATGGGTAGCCATTAGCATCCAGCTGTCTTTCGGCCTCGAGCTCGGTCCTCTCAGTAATAATGTTGCCTGTGCCGGACTCCTTCTCTACAAGTTTAGCACCATTAAATCCATCCTGTGTCGAAATGATAACTTCCAATGTCTTGTATCCCACACCTTTTACAGATGCCTTTTCGTATATGTAGTCGCCACTGCCGAACACCGCCTGATTTGGAGGTGTAGGGAGCGTTTCTCTCAAAACTAAATGGAGGGTCGATTCCTTCGGGATGTTATAATCAGCTAGTGTTCGGCCATCTTCTAATTGTTTCCCGGCAAAAATTAGCCTTTGCTGGTCTGGTGGGATTCCCTCTTTATCCTGAATCTTCTGTTTGACGTTTTCAATAGAATCACTGGGTTCTACCTCTAGGGTGATGGTCTTGCCCGTCAACGTCTTTACAAATATTTGCATTGCTATTGAATCAAGTGTCCATCCGAACAACAGAATGCATACCAGCAACAGACCGATTAATCTCCTAGCCACTAGCTTTCCCTCCTGAGAGTCCAAATGAACCAATCAAGGTGGATTCCATTTAGGATATAATTAGTTTATGGACCAAACAGACGCACATACAGCAAGCTGCTGGGTATTTATTTAAAAATGAAACATGACTCTCATGGTTCAGAGGCTGAGAGATTCCTTATGTTTTTCGATTGTATATGGATGAAGTCTGAAAGTCAGAGTAGATCAATTAATGTTCATTACATCTTTTAATTATATATTTTTATTAACTTGATCTTTTCTCTAAACTTTTAAGAATGAAGAATCGCTTTACGGACATCAAAGGCTAAGCGTGAGGTAGTTAACGCAAACAATCCTTATTAAACTGCTCTATCTAAAAAAGGAAAAATTCTATAAAGCAGGCGTGGAGCGGCTTTATTTCGCCAGCCTATATGCGTTAACATACCCTGATTTTGGATATGCTCCAGCTCGATATGCCGTATATGTTCCAGATAAAGGCGAATAGCCAACATCAATAGATATCGTATATGAATTTATTCCGCCACCTAGCGCTATTTTAAGCTCCAGGTTTCTGCCGTATATAGAGCCGCTGGCTGTTACTCTCTGGTTTTCTCTGCCAAAGGTCATTAAACCATAGCCAAAGACCTCATTTCCAGACTGGGAAAGGGTAAGATCGAGTGATGTGCCATCACTAAGCCATAATTGCCAATGGCCATCTACAAAGTGCCTAGGCCAATCTAGAGATCCCTGCATCTGCCTTATAGCCGGATCACTGAACATGTAATAGCCATTTCCATAATCCAAGAAATCTTGCATTTGCCTTATGGCAGGATCAGGCGATACATAGTGATAATCCCCAGTGAAGTAAAAGATTGGATCCATATAATATTGGCCAACCTCACTATTATCTCCACGTACTACATATCCCCCACCTAACCAGTCCTCTTGTCCATTAGAAACCATTATCAATAGGCACAAAAGGAATAATATAACATGGTATCTTCCCACAAAATCAACCCCAATAACTATATTTCCATAATTGATTTAAACATTTCCACAAAACGCGCCCAAGGATGAAAATTGTGAGACGTCTCATTTAGTCATAATATGGGTGGTGAAGGCTGTTTTACTGTTTTGGGATCAGGATCCCGCTGTATAAGTAGCCATCATTTCGTGGGCATCCGAATACGTCTTGGAAGGTGCATGGCAATTCACACCCATCAGGGATTACATTTGAAGGCCTTCAATGCTTCCGGAATTGGATAAAAGATAATGGCTGTCAAAAGGTGGCTGTAGGATCTACGGCTAACTACCGGCATCTCATCTATAGTATCTTAGAGGAAGATGTCGGTTTTATCCTGGCAAACGCTTATCAGATCAAGCATATTCCGGGAAGAAAGACGGATATACTTGATTCAGAGTGGATAGCCGAACTATGTTTGGAGAACATGATAACACCTTCGCGAGTCTTGCCTAAAAAGGACCGAGATTTGAGTTAAGCCTATTAGTCTTTGTTTCTCAAAAGAGATGAGCCTTGAGGATATTATCCATACCCTCAATAGAGCCGGATATGAGGTAAGAAAAAGGCCAATTTCAGAGGGAGGATAGGCATACACCACCTTCTCCATTATTTTCATGGTAATTAGTAATAGTATAGCTTGATAAAGCTATACCAAGTTTACACCAAATTCGCATTACTTATCCCTTAACCTTAATTCGATCTCCATAAGATCATCAGCAATAATTGTATTCTCAAAAAATCGCCTGGCATCTGCAAGAAGAGGCGAGACGTTTTCTGAATAACGGGAGCTGATATGTGTAAGCACAAGCTTTCTGACACTTGCACGCTTGGCAAGCTGTGCAGCCTCACCGGCTGTACTGTGCCTGGTCTCACGAGCCCAATCCGCCATATCCTCTGCAAGGGCTCCATCGTGTATCAAGAGATCTGCGTTATTGCTCGCAAGCTCGACCGATTTGCAGGGCCTTGTATCGCCTGTATAAACGATCTTTCGCCCAGGCCTCGGCTGGCCCATGACCTGATCAGGCAGAATTGTTTTGCCATCTATCTCCACAGCGTGACCGTGCTGAAGCCTTCCGAATAGTGGGCCAGCAGGGACGCCCAATGCGAGCGCAGCCTCACGATTGAACCTTCCCAGCCGCGGATCTTCCTTCAGGCAGTAGCCTAGGCTTGGCACGCTGTGCTTAGTCTCTATTGCCTCCACCTGACAGCCATCCATCCTGACCACATCGCCCGGCTCAAGCTCCATGGCTCTGACCTCGAAATCCCCCGCAAAGTAGCAGATGGTGCTGAATGCCTCAATCAAACGGATTGTGTTTATAGGGCCTGCAATTGTCAGCGGCTGCTCCCTGCCTTGGAAGGCCATTGTCTCCAGGAGTCCTGGTACACCCAGGATATGATCGGCATGCAGGTGTGTAAGGAAAATATGGCTAAGGCGCATCATGCCTGTGCGTGCGCGCATCATCTGCCTTTGTGTGCCCTCACCGCAGTCAAAGAGCACCATCTCTCCTTCTCTATTCACAAGCACTGAAGATGTATTCCTATCAGGAGTCGGAAGTGAGCCAGCAGTTCCAAGGAAGATCACATTAAGCATCTAAGACCTCAGCAAATTCCGCCGATGATGAGAGCCTCAACAATATCATACTTTTCATCGATCGGCCAAAAAGGGAAAAGAAGGCGGTCAAGCCTTTAGATATAGCTGATAGCGCTAAGCTGATAGCGCTAAGCTGATAGCGCTAAGCTGATAGCGCTAAGCCGATAGCGCTAAGCCGATAGCGCTAAGCCGATAGCGCTAAGCCGATCAGCGGGCAGTATCTTCTCCTCTTCTTCTTCGATATGGTGTTCTATGCTCTCAGTCAGAACCTTCAGCTTTGCGGCCCAAACATCGTTTCTGGGAGCATCATCCATCTGCTCAATTAGAATCTTTGCAACATTATGCTCCTCGATCCCCTCAAGTATATCCTCTTTCTTGAACTCTTTCAAGACCGGATAAACCACTGTCTCTTCGGCATGCATATGTCCGCAGAGAAGCTTTTTTACATTTGCCCAGGACTGATCTATATCGCGGCTTTTGCTTGCATCCTTTGCCTCGCTAAGTGCATTCAGGGCCTTGCCGTGGTCCTGTTTGATTATATCGATTACATTCATATCCATACTCATATCACCTTTATGATCTCGAGCGTTTCCAAGTAGAATTGGCCGATCATTTGATCGTGTTATGCGGTTTCACGATGTGAGAATTCGAAAAGATAGTTATGAGTTAAAAATATAAAATAATTTCGGCAGTCTATATAATTATCGGCTATGTTAAGAGCATTAAACAAGGGAATATGGACAGCATCTTGGACAGCATCTCTCCGAGCAGACAATGAATTAATCAACGGAAGCCCAATGGAGGGGTGCACATGAAGAATACAAGGATAATACAAGGCGACGTTATGATCGGGAGTTTTTAAAAAAAGCCTTAGCCATGAAGGCAAAGAAGGTTCGATAGGAGCGCAAAAAACTGAGGCTGGGAGGCGATTTATGATTACCCGGGATAATCTTTCCGATGTCATCTGCGCTGAGCTGCAGCAGATATTCTCTTCACCTCATCTCTTCAGAGCCTTCACGTAACATCTTTTTATTTCATTTCGAAAAGCCAACAAAGGTTCGCGGTCATTCTGCAGTATACCATACACAGCATCCATATCCAACCCCCGATAAATGTGGACCAGCACGTTTCTGAAGCCAGCAAGATCTGAGAGCCTGGCTGCAAGATCATTGGATATAAGTCCCGCAGTGTCGAGGATATTGAATCTCTCTCTGTAGTTCGCAGGTCTTCTCAGGCCTTTCTCTGATATCAAATGATTGGCGATATCTATGGATGCCTGAATGCTTACTAGAAGAGCATGGAGAACCATATTTCTCAGGTCTCTTTCCCTGAGTAGACTCTCTAAAGGAATGCTCTGGTATCTTCCCCAATCATCCAGAGCCTCGTCCAGCTCTCTCATATGGGCCAGCGATCTCATATCAGGCCCTCGCAAGATATTCTTTATCAAAGAAGTCGTACATCTCTTTGAGGTCCAAGTAAATCGATATCACATCTGCCTCATAGTCGAACCTCTTCTGCTCATCTCTCGAGAAAACAGCGATTCCTTTCTTCATAGCTTCATATTGGAATTCGGGGTGAGAATTGTTCAGCACGCGAACATCGAAGTCATGGCCCGTCTTAATCTCCAAATTCAGTTCGGTGCCTATATGCATGGCAAGCATAAATGCCCTGTAAGGCGTTAGGTCGCAGGAAAAAAGCAGAGCTACATCGATGTCCCTAAAGTCCTCGCACTCAAGGAAAGAACCGAAGACGTAAAGCTACCTTTACCTCAGGGTGATCTCCTGCAATTTGACCTATACCATTCAGAATGGCATTTCTCTCCATGCGGCTAATTTAAGATTGTAATCGAGACATCAAAAGGTTTTCGAAGGTAATGCTCAAGCTTAGGAATACTTTCGCCCCATACACCTACTTATTTTTATTCGATGGCGGCATCATTTCTCATGTCATGGTCTCCCTGGAAAAGATCGTTCATCTGGCGCTTGGCAGTAGCTTTGACTCTCTGGGGCCTGCGGCTATCAATATCAATCAAAATATTGATACCGATAGGCTGAATGCCCTTGGTGCCGGCACCAGGTACGATATCTGTACTGCCTCCTGCACTCCCAGAGAGGCTTCAGTTGCCGGTATTTGCCATTCGTTCACCCATGATGGAAGATGCATCAGCCTCTTCAAGACTCTGTACACCAACCATTGCTCCCATCAGTGCAACTACTGCATCAACGCTGTCAATTGCGCCGAAAAGCCAAAGATATTTTCTTATACTCCTGAGGAGCTCGCAAAACTTACGCTATCACTCTACAGGTCGAACTACATCGAAGGCCTCTTCCTGAGCTCCGGTGCGGGCAGAGATGCGGATCTGATCATGGAAAAGCTGATTGAAACTGCCAGACTGCTGCGGTTCAAGTACGGCTTTCCGGGTTATATTCACCTTAAGGTTCTTCCCGGAGCAACTCTCTCGCACATAAGGGAGGCGATGGAGCTTTCAGATCGCTTAAGCGTAAATGTTGAGGCTCCGTCTTCCTCGCATATGAGGGAGATAAGCCCAACCAAGGACTATGAAAACGACATCATCCAGAGGCAGAAGTATATTCGAGACCTTTCTGATAAAATCGGGCTTCAGGCTGGCCAGACTACACAGCTTGTAGTCGGATCGTCCAGAGAGAACGATGAGGAGATATTTCGAAGAGTTCTCTACGAATACAACGAATTAAATGTAATGCGCGCCTATTTCAGCGCTTTTTCCCCTCAGAAAGGCACGCCCTTCGAGAAGAATGAGCCGCAGCCAAGATGGAGAGAGCACAGGCTATACCAGGTGGACTGGCTTTACAGGATATATCATTTCGAGTCCCGAGAGATTAAATACGCATTTGATGAGAACGGCTTTTTATCAGACTCCGACCCCAAAGTAGCGATAGCAAAAGAGATGATGGATGGGCCTGTAGATCCCAACATCGCCAAGTATAGCGATCTGCTGCATGTTCCCGGGATTGGACCAACAAGTGCCCGGAGAATTATTGCTCTCAGAAGGCTGAAGAGAATCTCCAGAAAAGAAGAGCTTTCAAATCTGGGTGTTAGGATCAAAAGGGCTGCTCCTTTCCTGAAGATCAATGGCTGGAGAGATACAACGCTGGAGATGTGGTCTTGAGGACCCCGAAAAGCTTTCTTTTTTATCTCTCTGCTCACGAGCGTTGCACTGAAAAATTGCTTTTTCGGGCGAAGATGCTTAAGCCAGATGAAATCGATATCTCTACAGATCCTGGAATAATGCAGCTAAGAAGAATGATCAGAAGCGTTCTAGACGAGATCAACAGATTGAAGGGATTTACCAGGCTGAGGCCGTTTGGCCCCAATATTCTCTATGGCTATCTGAAGCCTCAGCACAGGACCGGAGCCTATATCAGCGATCTATTTGCAATGAAATTTAATGATACTATTATTATCCTCGGAAATAGCCGAGAAAGCTGGATATCGTTATGCATGGAGGGGAAGATCATGCGATTTGTGGGCAAAGGGCTGGATAGCACGCTTGATGAAATCAAGCTGGCGCTAAGCGTTTCTGAAGAATTTGAGGAAGCGGGCGGCATAGAAAACATTGAAACGATCTGGAAAGCTTACTATTCCAGTCAATTCTGTCCAGAGCGTGAGAATATATCTGCCTTCCACAGGCGCATGCCGAAGAAAGTTCTCAATTCAGCAGGCCTTGAGGTGGAAAAGAATAAAAATGGGGTGACGCTTGAGCGCTTCTTCGATATTTAATACCAGGCTTTAGCATATATAATCTTCTTGATTGCCCGATTTTCTCTGATATCTATGCATTTCTATCGATAATTACAAATTCATGTCTTGTGCAATTTATTATATATGATCACTGCTCAAATGAGCATGATTATATTTGGGTGATTTGGAGTGAACCGCGAAAATATGGAGGCAGAGATAAAAGTGGAGATGGATCTCGAGCAGAAGAAGCAGGCGCTTGCAGACTATCTCAGGATAGACCCAAAGGAGATATCGCTCTGCACAACCAGGATAAATAATATAACGACATTTCAGGCGAAGAAGATGCTCTGGCTTATCGGCACAGATGATGAAATCAATTGCGGAATCCGCGGCTACTATGAGCATAACCTGAGCGATCTTGACTCTGCCTTTATAGGAAAGGCTGCCGGGCTTTCCTCATCCGATACGGAAATGGTCGACAGGCTCTGCACCATAATGGGTGAGGATGTTGAGACGGATATTCTCAATGAGGCACTTCTGAGCGTGGTCAGCAAGTGCGGCGATATAAATGCGCTGATTGATGCGGCTGTCGCCGATACGGAAAAGAGCGAGCTTCTGTCGATAGACGGCAAAGAGATACCTTTTGGCGATTACTTCATCTATAAGTTCCGTGAGGGACAGTGCTCCGATTACGAACACTAATTCGGCTACCATCTATCAATGCTGCTGCTATTGTCTATATCCTCGCTATCGAATACTATCAGCTCGAACAATACTCCATTCTCAGCAGCCTCGGCAGCAATATCGAATCCCTCATTCATCCCTTTGAAGATCTCCTCATCGATATCAAGCCCGTGTTCAGCTTCAAAGCTGCTCAGTTCCTCTTCCGATACCCCGCGGGCGAGAGTGGCAATTATCTTGATCTGATCAAATACCTCCAGAGTCTCGGCAGCTAGAAGGGTGATCGCGAAGCCCTCTATCTGGTCATCATAAAGCTCTATCTTGAGAAGGAAGCTCCAGGATTCATTGTATATATCCTTGACACCTTTCTGCTTAAGCTCATCCAGCTCTGCTTTGGATAGCCGAATTTTATCTGCTGTCCGTCGCATTGCCTCAAAAAGAGGACCATGTGCCTCAATGCAGTCGTCGATGATATCATTCCAGAGGTCATAAGTAATATTGTACATCTCAGAGTAACCTAGGCTAAGTTCCTTTAAGGCTTTTCCGTTTCGGCGATATTGCGAGCAGCCTTCAGATCAGAGACGAAAGCATCTTTAAGATTCATGTTTCTCAGAACTGCAGCAGGATGAAATGTTATGAGGAAACGGCCGTCAAATATCTGTCCACGAATCGATGTCACGCCCTGCTTGCCTATTACTGCAAAAGAAGCGACATTGCCCATGAGGCATACAGCTCTGGGATTAATCACGCCCATCTGAGGGCGCAGATATGTTCTGACGCAGATCTCCATCTCATCCCTCTTGGGCTTTCTGTTGTTCGGCGGACGGCACTTAACGGCGCTTGTGATAAAAACCTGAGACCTCTCGATTCCTGCTTCAGCCAGAAGCCTGTCCAGCAAGCGTCCTGCTCTGCCAACGAACGGCCTGCCGGTTCGATCCTCTTCAGCCCCCGGAGCCTCCCCAATGAGCATAATCCTTGCATCTTTTGGTCCCTCGCCTGGAACGGCGTTGGTGCGGCTCTCACAGAGCCTGCAGAGCGGACAGGAAATGATCCTGCTTCTAAGATCATCAAGGTTCATCTTAATTCACGTTGTCAAGTATTACTATTAAGATTCTGCCTTCGCAATTATAGTAGCTTGGGCATTAAAGTTCTCGATTTCGGATGTGCCATGTAGAATTTTTTGAAGTTGCTGATCGTTCAATCGAAGTGAGATTCCCGACAACGCTTGATAAAACCATAAGAACATAATAAACGTTTGAGTTCGGAGCACATTTCTGAGCAGAAAGTAACGAAAGGTTCTTATCTGGCAAAACCGTTTCAACTCAAAGGTGGCGTAGATGAGGTTCGCAGAGGTAACGTATCCTTTAAGAAAGTTCGATGATCTTTATTACACCATAGAGCGGATCGTTTACAGCCGTGGCATTCTGAAGGGCTTTACAACCGAGGATATCTATAACAACCTCAGAGATAAGCGCTTCTTTAGAGATGCACCGGATCTCAACAGATTCCTTATGGCAAATGCAAAGAAATTCAAGATTCGCAAAATAGATGATTCATGGGAGCGCTACTGGTAGAATAATAGCGCTCTCCTAAAAATATTCATTTATGCGCTTTTTCTGCAAAGTAAATATTCTTATCATCGATTCCAAGTTCTGCAAATCTGCCTGTAGCAAGGATGCTATGGCTATGCTTTAGTGGGGCAATCCTGGTTCCTGCGCTGACGACGGATTCAGCAGGCAGAATTACATTTTCGCCTACAACAGGCACTTTGCTATTTTCTCCTCCATCGCCGCTCAGAACGCTGTTGGCCTCAATTATTGAATGCCTTCCTACAATTGCGCGGCTCATAACTACTCCGCGCTTTATGTTGCAGAAACTCATTACAAGGCTATTTCTTATCTCGGCATTCCGCCCAATGAGGCTTGTATGGCCAACATGCGAATTTTCTATAACAGCGCCGCGCTCTATGAGGCAGTTTCTTCCTATGGACACATTTCCTTTTAATTTTATCTCTCCTGTGTCCAGATATTCCCTGATCCTCGCCAGAGTGCTCGGGTGCACCCACTGATTTGGGCCATACTGATATTTTCTGTCGAAATGCCTGACCCTGCCTCCAAGGCAATCCATGGCGGCCTGATGAAGCCTGTCGGGTGTGCCTATATCCATCCAGTAGCCGCTGATAGGGTAGCCGTAGACTGGATAGCCGTTCTCAGTAAGATATGGTATCAGATCCCCGCCAATATCCTTTGCAGACTCACCCATCTCATTAAGAACATCGCGAATTTCGGGTGAAAATAGGTAGAATGCCGTATTGATCATCCTGCTTGGCTCTGTGCCATCCCTGGGCTTTTCAACAAAGCCCTTGATTCTCATATCCTTATCGATCTTGGCAATTCCATACTGAGAAACATTTTCCTCTGGGGGAAGCTCCTTCAAGGCAACGGTAAGTATGGGCTTGTGTTCATGGTGGAAATTGACAAACTTATTGAGATCTATATCTATCAGGTTATCGCCGGATACGACCAGAAGATCATCGTTTATATCAAAATAGTTTATGCAATATTTCATCGAATCGGCGCTGCCCTTATCATCGTATAGCGGCTGATAGCTGAAATCTTCATGGTCATCGATGCCCAGCCTCCTGAAAAAGCCTTCTCCAGCTTTGAAATAGTTGCTGAGGTTCAGAGTATTATTTGCGCCCTTGCTGCCAAGAATGAATCTTCTGCAGCCCTGGATGGCCAGGACTCTGAAAAGTATAGCTATGATTGCTGTATCGCATAGCTCCACTAGTGGCTTCGGCTGCTCTATGGTGAGTGGATATAGACGAGTCCCTGAGCCGCCGACTGTGGCAAGGACCTGGGGAAACATATTACATTGTTACCATAGAATTAATATTAAGCCTGTCGCTAGAAGCTGATTCATGTCTGTTCAATATCCTCTAATTTTAGTAGCCTCTCACAATTCTCATTATAACCCTGGCAATCATGAACGCCAGGAGAAACAATACTGCATAGAATATAATAGCACCTGTTTCCATGAGCTTAAGGTCGTTGCCATTCTTGCTTATATCTTTGGTGCTACAAAAGATTGAAGTGCTTCGAGTGTATTACCCCATTACATGACGCAGCCCGAGGTTGTGGAGAAGGCAATGAAGCATTTCGGCAAGCTCATTGAACAGCAGCTCAGATATGTTGAAGAGATGAAGGCCGGTGCTGACTGGATAGACTATTCTAAGGTAAAACCGATAGTAGTAGGAGTTGTGGGCGGAGATGGGATCGGGCCTTTTATCACCCGCGAGGCAGTGCGAGTTCTCGAGTATCTGCTCAAGGACGAGATCGCGCAAGGGACTGTCGAGCTGAGGCAGATTCAGGGCCTGACAATCGAGGAACGTGCCAAAGCCGGCAACGCCCTGCCTGATGAGGTGCTTTCGGAGCTAAAGAAGTGCCATGTCCTTTTGAAAGGTCCCCTGACCACGCCGAAGAAAGGCGATCCCTGGCCGAATCTTGAGAGCGCCAACGTGGCAATGCGTCGTGAGCTTGATCTGTTTGCCAATGTTCGTCCAGTCAAGGTCCCTGAACAGGGAATAGATTGGATATTCTTCAGGGAGAATACAGAAGGCGAGTACATCCTGGGAAGCAAAGGGTTCAATGTAACTGATGATCTTGCAGTGGACTTCAAAGTCATAACAACTCCTGGCTCCGACAGAATCATTCGCCTTGCCTTCGAGTATGCCAAGAACAACGGCATCAACCGCGTATCTGCAGTGACCAAGGCCAATGTCGTCAAGACCACCGACGGAAAATTCCTTGAGACCGCCAGAAAGATATCCCGCGAATATCCTCAGGTCGAGTTCGACGACTGGTTTGTAGATATAATGGCAGCAAAGCTTGTTGATCCCAAGCGGCGGACTCAGTTCAAGGTAATAGTGCTCCCGAACTTATATGGCGATATCCTCACAGACGAGGCAGCAGAGTTCCAGGGAGGTGTCGGGACTGCTGGAAGTGCAAATATCGGAAAGAGGTACGCAATGTTCGAGGCCATTCACGGATCAGCTCCGAGGATGGTGCAGGACGGCAGAGCCGAATATGCAGATCCTTCGAGCATAATGAGGGCTGCTGTGATGCTGCTCAGGCACATCGGGTTCATCGAGAAGGCCAGGAGAATGGAGATGGCCCTTGATATCTGCGGACAGTTTGAGAAGAAGGTTGCAATTACTGGGCGGCCGGATGGCGCTACGGGCGAAAAGTTCGCGGATTACGTGATGGAAACCCTCAGATCGCCCGGTCTGGAGAGCAAATGGGCGGGATATCAGAGGTAAAGATTTAGTCAAATAAAACAAACAGAGTTATGTGGAGAACCTCGCAGAGACCTTTCTGAGTCTGAGCAAAGTTGATCTATCCGTCCTGGGCTCAATTGAGATAGGGATGAGGGACTATGAATGGGTCCCTCTCCCTGAGATCTCAAGGCTGTCCGGCATTAGCCCTCGCAAGGCCGAATATCGGCTGCGAATCCTTTCTGAAGCGAAGCTTATCATCAAAACGACAATACACTATGAGGGTTATCAGATAGATTTTGATGCGTATGATCTCTTGGCGCTTTCAAACCTCGTAGAGCGTGATTATGTTAAATGCATCGGAGGCAGGATCGGAGTCGGCAAAGAGTCAGTCATATACGATGCCCTTGGCGAAATCCCCCTTGCGATAAAATTTCACCGTCAGGGGCGTACAAGCTTCAAGCATGTAAGAAGGGCACGTGACCACCTCACGGATATGCCTAGAGTTCCCTGGCTTTATGCGGCATCTCTCGCTTCTCGCCATGAGTTTCAGGTCATGAAAGTGCTCTATCCCGATGTATCCATTCCAAAGCCTGTGGCAATTAATAGACATGCATTGGTCATGGAGTTCGTATCAGGCGATCAGCTCAATCGAGTGATCCTCAGCGATCCTCGAGAATGTCTTGAGATCATCCTTAATGAGATCAGGAAAACCTATGAGAAGGGCATCATCCATGCTGATCTGAGCGAGTTCAATATAATCGTAATGGAGGATGATCTTAAGATAATAGATTGGCCTCAGGCGGTTGAAATCAATCATCCAAGCGCATCGGAGCTTCTTGAGAGAGATATTGGCAACATCTTGAGGTTTTTCGAGCGCAGATACAGAATAGATATGCCTCTGGAGGATGCCATGTCTGTTGTCGGCAAGGAGGCCGTATGATATTCGGCGTTGATATTGCGAGCGGATCTCCAAACAGCCGCCGCCCGCCAAGCTACTCATTGGTAATCCTGGACGGGGATGACAAATCGACATATCATATGATCAGCAGGCACAAGCTGATCCGGCTGATAAGGGAAAAGCAGCCCGAAATAGTCGCAATGGATAACATCCATGAGCTTGCATCCGATAGATCGGAGCTCATATCGCTTCTCAGACGCCTTCCGCCATCTACAAAGCTCGTACAGGTGACAGGAGGAGATAAGCCGGAAGCTCTGACCAAGATCGCAAAATGGCATGGCATAACATTCGATAGATTGAATCCTCTTGAGGAGGCTGAAGCCTGTGCCAGGTTGGCTGCCAAGGGCATTGGCCAAGTTTTATCGGCCTTCGAGGACAGAACATGGATCAAAGTCAGCCGGAGACGTAGCCCTGGAAGAGGCGGCTGGAGCCAGAATAGATACTCACGGAAGATCCATGGTGCAGTGAAGGGCCTTGCTCGTGAGGTCGAAAGCCAGCTCAGGGAGGCAGGTCTTGATTTCACAAGCAGAGCAGCAGAGGGTTTGGGCGGATATACCAGGGCAGAGTTCATTGTAGATGCGCCCCGTGAGAAGGTGCATGTGAGCCCAGGCTACTACTGCGATGCTCAGGTGAAGGTCCAGGGAATAGAGAGGCCTCAGCTTCAGTTCAAGCCGCTTTCGCAGAGGCGCGAGTTAACTATCATCGGCCTCGATCCTGGAACAACGACTGGAATTGCAGCCCTGACATTGAATGGAGACTTGATCGAAGTCATAAGTGCGAGAGAGATGTCCTCTTCTGATGTTATCGAATGGATTGCTGCCAGGGGAAGGCCGCTGATTGTCGCTACGGATGTCTCCCCAACTCCAGGAGCGGTTGAGAAGGTTAAGAGAGCTTTCAATGCAGTCCTTTACTCTCCCGGTGCCGATGTGCCTGCAGAGGAGAAGATAGCTCTTGCAAAGGAGTTCGGTTACAGGAATGATCACGAGCGTGACTCATTGGCTGCAGCCATAAGCGCTTATAAAAAATATAAGAACAAATTCATGCAGGTCGATAAAAAGGTCCCGCCTGAAGTGGATCCCGATGAAGTCAAGGCTCTTGTTGTCAAGGGTTATTCGATAGAGAATGCCATAGCAGAGCTTACTGCTCAACCTGTTCCTGAGGCGAAGCCTGCTCCGCCAGCAGACGCGGCAGTGATGCCGGATGTGGCAGCGTTAAGAAGCCAGAACCAGCAGCTTGCAGAACAGATCAAAACATTGAGGGCTTATGTGGATGAGCTGAATGCAGATCTGGCAGAGAGGGATGATGCCCTGAGCAGGCTAGAGGATAAGATGGATCGGATGAGGGATAAGGCTGCCAGGGAGATCAAGCGGGATCAGGAGATCAAGATAAGGGATAAGGAGATCGAGCGCTTGCGAGCTCTCCTCCGCTCGGAGCGCAAATATATCCGCAAGCTGAAGCAGGACAGGAATAAGCAGAAGAAGGTTGAGAAGATTGAAGGGCTGTTGGGCTACCAGAGGCTTAAGGTGTTAGAAACGTTTTCAAAGGAGGCTATTGTCGCCGCTTCCGAGAGCCGGGGCATAGAGAAGGGCGACGTAATCCTTCTGGAGGATGCGAGCGGAGGCGGGCCGAACACTGCCGATCTTTTGATCGAGAGGGATATTACGGCTATAATAACAGATAGCGATATGGCCTCAGCAGTCAGGGAATACTTCTCCGAGAAGGGTATACCAGTCTTCTCAAGCAAGGAGGTTCAGATCCACAGAGTAAACGGCGTTGCCTTCGTCAAGCCTGAGGATGTAGAGGCTGCAGCGACGAAGTGGCAGGAGCAGATGAAGCTTCGCCAGGCTGAAAGGAAGGCCGACTGGCTGGAGGGGATGCTGCGGGATTATAGGGTGGAGAGGAGAAAGGAGGAGCGCAAGAAGCTAAAGCAGACATAAGGTTTTGCATTCGAGGATGTGACTGCAAAAAGCTCGCTAATGTTTTTATAAAATATCTGGCATCTCAACTTTGGCTGGGAGACCATCCATCTTGAAGCATTCGGTCTATTTTGCCCTCAAGTTAGTGTTCATTTCAATTAGAGTCCTATTGACATCCTTAATGGCCTGTAGCATCTCTTCCCAGAGTTCAACATTCTCCGGCCAAGAAAACTCTTCGCTCTTCTTGATAATCTTCCCGAAACCATTGAACTCTCCGGAGGCTTCGGAGTACTTTATCTCCTGAGAGGAGACTTGAATACGGGTGTTCTTTATGTTGATAGCATACTCAAACCATTCGAGTCTCTCGTCATCGCCCTCGGCGATAATCTTCACCCGGCCGTCCTCAAGGTTCTCGATCATACCCTTCAGGCCGAAAGCACTGGCTATTTCGACTATACGATCTCGATAACCGACCTTCTGGACTCTGCCCGAGACGATAGCCGTGAGCTTTTTCATCCAAAATGATTCCTGTTGTTCTTTATATATGGCCTTATCTGCCTAGATTATTCATTGTTCCTATAAATTCAATAGCTCTTCTCTGGTTATACTTGCCTGTTTCATAATTTCGAGAAGCAATCCCTTGCCAACCTCTTTTTTATGGAATGGAATTGTTACAGTTAAATCAAGATCAGGATGATAGTAAGCATGATGGCTACCCTTGATTCGGTCCAGCATAAATCCTTTCTTCTCAAGAACTTTGGCAAGCTTTGCCGGTGACAGAACAGGCAGCTTAGGCATTTGCTTCAACCGTTACAATCGTTTCTATTTGATTCTCTTCGGTTGGAATCTCTTTGCCCCTTGCAACTAGGCTTTCGATATATACCTCAATAGCTTCTTTAGCCATCTCAATTGCTTCTTCGATGGTATCGCCAAAGGTCAAGCATCCGGGAAGAGAGGGAACGGTCACCGTGTACGTTCCATCAATCTCCGGCCTGATCAGCACTTTATAACGAAGCGTTTTCATCCAAGAGTTAGATATTACTCAAAGCTTATATTTAATCTTGTGTCGTAACCTATCGCTTTCATGTCTCAAGCGCCTTGCTTCATGGCAGCTCTATGCTTCATACGAACCTTTCCCATGTGTGTCTTCTCATGCCCACATTTGAAGGAGCGAATGGCCAGGATATGCTCTCATAGAAAGCTCTGCCTAGGATCGCAGGTGAAGCGGTCGCAGGGCGCAGAGATTGCCAGGTTCAACCAGGGGCAACTTTGATCAGCCAGACATCATTTTTCCCAGCACCAAAGGATTCAGTACTACCTGCCAGGATGTAGCCGCCATCACTAGTTTGCTGGACTGAGTGCACACCATCCCAAGATGCTCCTCCAAAGGTCCTATTCCAGATCTCATTACCCTCTGAATCTGTCTTGAGCAACCAAGCATCGTAAGATCCTGCACTAAAGGATTTTGTATATCCTGCAATGATATATCCGCCATCACTAGTTTGTTGAACTGATTGCCCATAGTTCAGTCCAAATGTTCTATCCCATTGCATATTTCCCAAGATATCGATCTTGATTAGCCAAGCGCTATCATCTGTGTCGCCTATTATGATATATCCACCATCGCTTGTCTGTTGAACTAAATGTCCAATAGTGTGAGCTGACCCTGCAAAAGTCCTGTTCCAGGCTTCATTGCCTTGTGAATCTACCTTGAGTAACCTGATATCCAAATTGCTTGCAGCTCCTGCGAGTATATAATCCCCATCAGCAGTCTGCTGAGCAGAATAGCCTTCAGCGACCCCAAGACTACCAAGTGTCTTCTCCCAAATTATATTGCCACTTGAATCAGTTTTAATTAGCAAGGCGCTATATTTAGTATTACCTATTATTATGTATCCACCATCGATTGTTTGCTTAACTGAATTGCCCCACTCATCACCAGAACCGCCAAAGGTCTTATTCCATAGTTCATTACCTTTAGAATCAGTTTTTATCAGCCAGATATCATAAAAGTCTGCACCAAAGGAACCTGTTCGCCCTATAAGAATATATCCACCATCGCTTGTCTGCTGAACAGATTGGCCATAATCATAGCCGGATCCGCCAAAGGTCTTGTTCCATAGTTCGTTACCCTGCGAATCTATCTTGAGCAACCAAGCATCGTCATATCCTGCGCCAAAGGAACCTGTTCGCCCTATAAGAATATATCCGCCATCGCTCGTCTGCTGAACCGACACGCTGTAATCCTCGTTCTGTCCGCCGAATGTTTTATTCCAATTCTCTGAAGGAGCCTTAGATGAATTTTCAGTTGATTGCACAACCTCAGATGTAACTACTTTGGCCGGAGCTGCAATAACAAATTTCGACAGATCCGACTCCCCGCCGCTGAAAAGATCCAAATCCACATCGCCTGTGATTCCCGGCACGCTCCCCTTGTTGCTATATTGCCAGAAATCCCATCCATCCCACATCCCGGTATTCGGGCTTCTTCCGATATCATAAGTCCAGTGCGCAACCCAGAGATCATACTTCGCCAGTGATGCATCAAGGTTGTTTTCGGCTGCGAAGCTTGCTGATGTATAGATCATCGGCTCAACGCCCGTCTCGCTCTCCACCGTCTCCATCCAATCGATGATCCATTTGGAAAGGTCTTCTCCAGTTTTAGCTCCTTTTTCGATATCGAGGACTGGCCGGAGATACCCAGGTTTGATGTAATCGCCTGCTACATTCACAAACCAGCGAGCCTCATCGGTGGCGCTATTTCCGAGATCCGGCCTGGCGAAATGATAAGCGCCAGCAAACACTCCTGCAGAAGATGCCCCATTCATGTTTGCCTCGAAGTTCTGCTGCCTAGCTTTGGGATCGCCGGTAAATCCTTCGCATTCAGTCGCCTTCACAAACGCGAACTTGTACCCTGCACCGACTACCTGAGACCAGTCGATATTCCCCTGGTGATCTGAGACATCTATGCCCTTTGCCTGCTCATCGGCGATTGCAGGCTGAGCCTCAACAGATGCCGTCGGCTCCAGAGATGGTTGAGCTGTCTGGGTCGGTTGGCTTTCGCCTGCATTATTTGGCCTCCATGCATCGGGAGGATACGACCAGCCAAGATATCTGCCAACGCTGGCTTTGGCTATTGCCTCATCAATGGTAGTTTCCTGAACAGTTCCATAAGCGTGAAGTAGCTTCCCATCCACGAGATAAATTCCCACATGGCCGTGAGTATTCAACTTGCCGTTGACCGGCTCATTATCATTATCGAAGAATATCATAGCACCTTTAGGCGCATTCTTCCAGCCGCCCGGCTCCTGGTTGAATCTGTAAAGCCTCTTTGCCCAGCCATCGGCATTATAACCGGCAGGCTTGCCGTCCACCTGCGCAAATGCATCCACCACGAACCTCATGCATAGGCCATTCCAATCATCCCAGTTCTCGCGTTTCTCGCCCCATTTTATCGTCTCTTCAGCCCATGTGGAGAAATCACTGGGAGGCTGTAGCTCAGATGGGGCCGGCGCTAGGTAATTCTCGGCTGACCAGCCTGCGGTTCCTATATCGTAATTAATTTTCCACCAATTATAATTGTCTTTATTAGCCGGTCCTTCGATGATTGTGCCGATTGTTCCTTTGATGACTGAATCAAGCTTATTAGACGATAGCCCTGGAGCATCTCTGATTTTCAAGTTAATGTCGGATGTCGTCCAAACTCTATCGCCGATGCCGAATGACGCATCAGCACACGCTATCTGCGCCATTAGAGCGAGAACTATGCAGGCAAGAACCACTCGATGCATTGCAGATTCCTGGCTAAATCCTTCAGCCAGTCCAGTAAGATCTACATGATTATTTGTATTTGTTGGGCGATGGCTCTCATAGCAATTTATCTCTTTCTTTAAGCGCTATTTCAACCAGCAAGGTCAGTGTCTTTATCGAAGGATACATGTAGAAAAAAAGCATCTAAGGTAAAGTATTGTTGGAGTAATTTGATGGCGGAATCTATTTGAGCCTAATGAGAGGTGTGAGCGGCAAGGATGCAGTTAAGGCATTTGTCAGGGCTGGTGGCACTGTGCGCCAGGGCAAAGGCGATCACGTAAATATCAAGATGCCAAACGGCCAGCTCATAACTATCCCTGTCTCCGGGGATCTCAAAATCGGTCTTCTCAAATCGACAATAAAGAAAGCGGGATTAGATGATGAGGAGTTCATTAGTCTATTGAAGGGTGATTGATTATGGATTATACTATTCTGATACATCAGGCTGAGGAAGGCGGTTTCTGGTCCGAGGTTCCGGCTCTTCCAGGTTGTTATTCTCAAGGAGAAACAATAGATGAGACCCTCAGAAATACCAAGGAAGCAATTGAGGCCTATCTTATTGCCTTGAAAGAAGACAAAGTTGCGGCTCCAACAGAGGAGAGCCTATTCATCGGTAGGGTTCGGGTAGAAGTTGCAGATTGATGCGTTTGTGAGAAGCTTTGCTAATTTGCATATAGGTTGGATTATGGATAGTTAATCTCCCTCAACTTCTCCGGCCTCCCCATCAGCGCAGTCCCCACCAGCAGAGCATCCGCTCCTGCCTCTATCATCCTTTTCGCATCCTCTCTGGTATGAACTCCGCTTTCAGCCACCAGAAACATGCCTGCATCTCTGGCCGTAGGCGCCAATCGTTCGAACGTGCTCAGATCGACCTCCAGCGTATTCAGGTTGCGGTTGTTGATCCCGATGATCTTAGCATCTGTCTTCAGAGCTATTTCCAGCTCTTTCTTAGTATGGACCTCTACCAGCGGCTCCATTCCATATGATCTGGCAATATCTATAAATCTATCCAGATCAATTCCCAGAGCGGCTATCAGCAGCACCAGATCAGCCTGAACTTCCTGGATTTGCCTTTCATCGAAAATGAAGTCCTTTCTTAAAACCGGCAGGCCGCCATTCCTTGCTATTTTGGCATTCTTCAAGGAGCCCTTGAAATGAGTCGGCTCTGTCAGAACTGATATGGCGCAGGCATTATTATCAGCATAGGCCCTGGCATAGGCAGCCACCTCTTCAGGAGATAGCGGCCTGCCAAGAACCTTCGGCTTGATCTCAGCTATGATCGGGATAAAGCCCCTAGATCTGAGTGCCCTGGCCGAGCTGATGAGATCCCGGCGTTCTTCCGGCGCCCAATCTGAACGGCTGAAGCCGCGCTCTCTTGAGGATTTCAGGATCTCATCGATCAGTGTATGCATCCCGTAACATCCTCAATCCAGTTGGATATGATCCTCTTGCCCTCGGGCGTAAGCACAGACTCAGGATGGAACTGGAGGCCGTTGGCCGGCAATGTTTTATGCCTTATCCCCATGATAACGCCATCCGGGGTAACAGCAGATATCTCCAGCGGCAAAGCAAGCTTTTCTATTGCCAGCGAATGGTAGCGCCCACCTGTGAGAGGGCTCTCTATGCCGCGAAAGATGCCCTTGCCGTCATGCTTAATCTGCGATGTTTTGCCGTGCAGCGGCCTTGTATGCGCTATTGTTCCTCCATAGGCCAGGTTCACGGCCTGGTGGCCGAGGCAGACTCCCAGAATAGGAGTTTTTCCGAAATGCTTTATTATATTCAGGCAGCTGCCTATGTCTCTCGCATTCGCAGGATGCCCGGGTCCAGGCGATATCACTATTCCCAGAGGATTCATTGATTCAACTTCTGAGAGCTTGATGGTGTTTGTCCTGACCACTGTATTCTCATAGAACTGTGAGACATAATCGACAAGATTCCAGACAAAGGAGTCCTGGTTGTCCACAAAAAGGATCGGCTTCATGCGAGCCCCAGTGCATGCTTCATGGCAGCCATCTTCCTCTCTGTCTCCAGATACTCACGATACGGATCAGAATCTGCAACTATTCCTGCGCCGGCCTGGACGACTGCGACGCCGTTCTGGATCAGGACGCTGCGTATAGCTATTGCAAAGTCGGCACAGCCGTCAACTGAGAAATAGCCAATACCTCCGCCGTAAATTCCTCGCGGCTCAGTCTCAAGATCATCGATGATCTCCATTGCCCTGAGCTTGGGAGCCCCCGAGAGTGTTCCTGCAGGAAAGACCGCACGGGCGGCATCGAATTGGTCGCATTCATCCCTTAAATCGCCAACTACAGTAGTTTCGATATGCTGCACATGGGAGTATTTCAGGACCGACATGAAATCCTCAACTTTGACTGTGCCTGACTTGCAGACAGATCTCACATCGTTCCTTCCCAAATCGACGAGCATGATATGCTCAGACCTCTCCTTATCATCGTTCAGCATGGCTTTCGCCAGCATATCGTCTTCCTCAGGCGTTTTACCGCGAGAGCATGTGCCTGCTATTGGATTCACCTTAAGCCTGCCTCCATAGGCGCTGAAAAGAGTCTCAGGAGAGGCGCCTATTATCGATAGATCGCCGAACTCGAAGAGATATGTGTAGGGGCTCGGATTGATGCTGCGAAGCCTTCTATAAAGTCCGATTGGATTTCCACAGCTCACTCTGGCTGACCTCGCAAGGACCACCTGGAATATATCGCCGTCCTTTATGCGGGTCTTAGATCTCAGGACTGCCTCCTGATAACCATCCTGATCTCCGGCGCTTAAAATGCCTCCATCCAGACCTTCGGCATCGGCATCCTCTGGATCAAATCCTTCTATAATCTCTATCAGATCTGTCTTGGCCCCCGGGAAGATCGGGGCTACTGTAAAGTAGACCTTCCTTGTCAGATGATCGAAGATGAATGTGCTCTCGGATATAGCGAACTGAGCATCAGGCGTATTTGATATTGAGCTTCTGCCCAGACGCTCCTTGATAAGATCGTAGGCAAGATAACCTATGCCGCCTCCTGCGAACATCTGGCGTCCGAAGGAGTTTGCTCGCTCGCATCTCTGACATGGTATGGCCATCCTCAGGGCATCGAAGAGATCATAGCCTTCCCTGATCCTTCCCATAATCTTGGGGCCTTTTCGCTCGGCTTCAACGCATGTCGACAGGCGCTCCTGCATCTTCTCTATTCCGTCGTTGAAGAACTCCATCGTTAGATATCTGTTCTTAATGGTGACAAGGGCGGAGGGATCTGCGCCGACAAATGAGAAGCGTGCTCTATTGCCCGACTTCTCAACTGATTCCAGCAAATACGGATATCTTCTGGACCGTAGTGCCAGGTAGAGCGATAGGGGCGCATCCACGCTGACTTTATCTGTGACGTCTACCAGAACTGGCTCTAGAGGCATGATCTCACCTCCTTCACAAAGGCTGCTACTTTCTGGAAATCTTTCCTGCCTTCTGTCTCTACGCCGCTGGATACATCGACTGCGTAAGGCCTGACAATTTTAATCGCTTCCGCCACATTGGCTGGATTCAGGCCTCCTGCAAGTATAACTGGGACCTTGAGATCTCTGGAAATGCTGGCGCTCATATTCCAATCATGTGTTGCTCCGGTGCCGCCAAGCTTTCCGTCTTTGAATGTATCAAGAAGAACTGCATCTGCCGCCATACTCATGCTGCGAATATTGTTGATATTATTCGATCCTGCAGGCACGGCGGCGATTATTTTCTGAGAGACTCTGGCCTTCAAGGCTGCGATGTCTTTCATGCCTAAAGGTCCAAGTATCTGTAGAAGATCAGCTCTCGTCTCATGAGCAAGCGCCGCCGCCTCATCAACGCTATTGGGAGCAATCACTGCTACACTTTTGATAAACACGGGCACTTTCGTTATCAAATCTCTGGCAGCCTCAGCAGAGATCTTATGGCGTGATCCAGTGATTTCAACTATAAAGCCTACTGCATCGGCTCCGCCCGAAATGGCAGATTCAAGATCAGAATTGTTCATTATACCACAGACCTTTACCCGTGTCAAAGGAACCGCCCCAGCTTCTCGGGCTCACCGTTCATCTTTACCATCGCCTTCAGTGTTTCCAGGGATCTGCCTGAATCTATAGCATCCTCTGCCATCTTGGCGCCCTCTGGAAGTGTTGATGCTTTGCCTGATACATATAGGGTGGCGCCGGAGTTTATGGCGATTATGTCCCTGGCGGGGTCTCTCTTGCCCTTCATCACATTCACAAGCTTCTGAGCATTCTCGAAAGGCATGCCTCCTGCTATGTCCTCGGCCCTTGCCAGCGGATAGCCGAGATCTTCGGGGTGCAGGCGATAGCTTTTCACAGATCCGTCCTTTAGCTCTGCAACGACTGTGTCGCCGATGTTTGTTATCTCATCCATGCCCTGGCCATGAACAACCATCGCCCTCTCAGACCCAAGAAGCATGAGGACATTTGCAAGCTTTTCACAAAGGTTGGGATCGTAAACTCCCATCACCTGAGCCTTTGCACCTGCAGGATTTGTCAGCGGCCCGAGGATATTGAAGATTGTGCGCGTGCCAAGATCCCGCCTTATCTGTCCAACCCTCTTCATGGCAGGATGAAACAGAGGTGCGAGCATGAATCCTATTCCTAAGTGTTCGATCGCTCTTCTGACCTCATCAGGCTCGGGAGAGATATTTACACCCAGCTCAGATAGCACATTGGCGCTTCCGCATCTGGAGCTGATCGCATAGTTTCCATGTTTGGCGATGGGCACGCCGCAGGACGCTGCGACTATGGCGGCAGCAGTGCTTACGTTTATTGTGTTTGAGGCATCACCGCCAGTGCCGCAGGTATCCACAAGTGGGCCCTCCACATTTGGATGAATCTGGATGGCGGAGCTTCTCATCTTCCGGGCCAGGCCGGCGATTTCAGGTATAGATTCGCCCTTCATCCTCATTGCAATTAGCAGGGCGCCTATCTGTGCATCTGTCGCACCATTGAAGATTTCGCCTAATAGGGCCTCCGCTTCATCAGCGCTGAGGTCATATCCCTCCACAATCCTCTGAAGATAACTCACGTATAATCACCAGCTTTAATGTATAAACTTGTACTATGATGTATTAATTGTTACGCCGTATATAAGTCTTGCGCGTCAAGGCAATATTCAGAGCTATGCAAATAAACGCCTGAGATACGGCAGATATTGGTATGCAAGCAAGCCAGAAGCAAAGACATACATTTTTAGCTAAAGATAAATTTGTGCTGATTTATCAATTCCGCTATCATGTCCGTGCTTGCGCTAGGTATCACTGATACTATACTTTGGTTTCGGAAATTATATAGCTCATAGGGTATTAAATAATATGAACTGTTAATTTAAAAAACCATAAGAGGAGACGATCTCAAATATGGATAAGCTAAATATAATTATATTTTGGCTAATATTGACGCTTCTTCTGGGAGGATCCTATGGCCAGGTGGTTAATGCGGGCGGATCTACTGCAGGCATAAATCAGAATGTCCAGGGGATATCAGGCAACGTTGCCAATGGAGCAACCGACATCGTTACATCTGGAGCGGTTGGCAATTCAACTGGTGCTGCTCCAGACATAACGAATAATTTAACGAATACAGGGAATAATAGCCAGCCCCAGCAGATTTCTATATACTGTGTAAGCACGGGCTGTTCAGAGCAAAAGGTACCTTTTGGAGCAGGAACACTGGCCCGAGGATGTTACCGCACCCAAAGCGAGTGTCAAAGCGCACTCTCACAGCAGCAGAATTTAAATAACACCGGATCTTCCGGCCAGCAGAACACGGCAAATGTATCGAAGAATCTTACAAATACCGGATCTGCAGGCCAACAAAATGCCACAGGAACAACTGGCACAACAGGGGCATATTATCCTGTTACATATTATCCAATAGAATATTACCCTGTAGGATACTATTATCCAGGACCTTACTATCCCTCAACGTATTATCCCATAATGACACAAACAAGTCTAACGGCTACAAGCAATATCGGCACAACTGGAACTACAGGTGCTGCCTATAGTACGGGGAACATTACCGGAGCAGGAACATCTACAAATGTCACTCCCTCGATAGTAGTTGCCGATCAGACTATTACTAATAACTCGATTCTCGTCGCCCAGGTGACCGTCGATACACCTGGCTGGGTAGTCATACATAACAATCTCAATGGCAATCCTGGCGGAATAATCGGCTTTGCACCAGTGAATGCGGGCACCAGCACCAATATACAGGTTCCCATTGATCCTAAGCTTGCTACATCTGCGCTCATTGCAGAACTGCACAGAGATCTCGGAAGGCAGGGCTCGTTTGAGTATCCTGGACCGGATGTACCAGTCGTAGGGTCGAATGGCATGCCTGTGACGGCACCGTTCAGAGTTAACTTTAACTTGCCGGGACAAGTGGCTTTGGGACAGGTGATAGGAGCGATTGGAACTAATGGAATGGCTATTCAGCCTATTGTAATAGGCTACGGAGTCCCATCCAGCAATATAGGCTACCCAGGTGTAGTTCCGATTGGAAGCGTCGTGACTGGGACTGGCCCAATAGCTACATATACATATCCAGTCGGCACCACTGGTAACCTAGGCACAGCAGGAACGGGCGTGATTGGCAATACAGGCACTGGCACGACTATCAGCTCGAACAACGGAGTCACCACGGTTAGCGGCAGTGGAGCTAGTACAGTTAGCAGCGATGGAAGCACAGTAACGAGTTATTAGATATGTGTTTATCTGGGCATTTAGACTACATGCCCGGAACATTTTTGATTTTTGTAAGATAAAAGCCAGAAACCATTCATAGAATCACGGAATGGTTTTATAGCTTAAGAAGAATGAATGGTAATTCCTTATTGCAAAATACAGCAACTGCATTGCATAAAAAATGTTATAAAATTGATAACAGCTCGACAGCTACCAGTGACCTTCTTTAATTTGGAATATATTCTTGAGCACGTTGTCCCCGGCCTCGGGGCTAAGCTTATGCTTTCTCATAATCGCAATTATGCCCAAGAGATCAGTGTAGCCGTCGGTCCCTGCAAACTGTGCGGCCTTTGCCTCTGCAGCATCCCAGCCGCCCTTTTTTAGGGCGTCCCTTAGGTCATCGATGTTTCCCTGAGTAAAGCAAGCCTTTCCCGTGCCAATCTCATCCACTACCTTACCAATGCTGTCATCCTTCGCAAAATCCTTTGCCAATTATATCACCTCTTATAATTGCGGATCGCCTCAGAAAATTGTGATCCCACCATTTAGTTCTATATCATCATACGATAAATAGCTTTTGAATTAAGCTACAAAACATTCCTAAGATTTCTATTTAAGTGCCTGGTGAATTTCCAGTTGAAAAAATGACGTTGTTCAATGAAATCGAATTTTCCATGAGAACTTTAAATTCGCAAACGATATATCCTGACAGAACAGCGTTTTGCTGGAGTTCGGGTCTATGGCAGTGACAAGTTCAGGAGGTAATTCTCTGAAGAAGGCGATTTCTCTGCTCTCAAATGGCGGACTGGATGGTGCTATGATGGTTGTGGAGAGAGAACTCGAAAGCAATCCTGATAACTGGGAGGCATGGGCTGCTAAGGCGGATATCCTATATCTTCAGGGAATGCATAGATCAGCGCTGAAATGCAGCGAAGTAGCTCTAAAGTTCAACTCCGAAAATGCGCTGGCGTGGAATACAAAAGGCAATGCATTATACAAATTGAGCAGATATGATGAGGCAATCTATTGCTACAGCAGGGCTATTGAGATTGAGCCTCTCTTTGTCAGAGCCTGGCACAATAAGAAGCTGGCTGTTGAGATGCAGCTCAAGAGATCAAAGCCAAAGATTATTTATCTCCCAGCATTAGAGTCCAGTACGAGACCGCACTTCGGCAACCGTTAGCTGAATATTGGTGATAAGATGGGCAGGATGAATTTTAGATTTGTCAAATAATTGGATCAGAACTGAATATCTTTTCAAGACCAGATAACGAATCCCTAAGCATATTCCTCATCTCTTTATCAGATCCAATACCGATTCCATTGCCTTGGTAAACTCCTCCAACTTCTTCTGCGCAACCTGCCTTCCCTTGGGCGTAAAGGAATATCTCTTGGTTCTCATATCCCCTTTGCTAAACTCGGCACGAAGTATTCCCTCTTCCTCAAGAGAGTATAAAATAGGATAAACGGATCCCTGGCTGAGAAAGACGTCACATCTGTGGAAAATCTCTTTTATGAGGTCGTATCCACACATCGACCTCTCAGACAAAACCGACATTATAAATATCTCACGATTTATTTTTATAATCTTATCCACTATCTGCTTATAGTCTTCCTCCGAAGATTTACTTAAATCAACGGTTATCCCAGCAGATTCATCCATATTCAGATGAAATCCCTCCTACCATTTGGCAAATTCAGTTATCCAAATATATGAACATTATCGTCAATTTTCTAAACTGGATTAAATGGAAGTTGAGTTATTAATCAAAATAAATGACTACGTAAATATAATGATAGAAATTTATCTTTTTTGGCCGGTAATCTCCTTCATATTCTGCTCAATCAGGGCCATTTTCCTCTCGTTCATTGCTATGGGGTTTACAGGCAAAATAAGTATTGCATTTTGTAATATCTACCATTCTTTTACATCGCGAAGGAACCTCAAAAGAGGGGCTTGGCCATTGATAAATACCAGATATTCCATTCCTGCATTATTATAACTCGCTCCATTTATAAACTTTAAAATCAGGCAAATCTTCTTCATCTTCCATAGAATTTAGGTATTGTTAATTCTCAAGTCTGGAAACAAAGTTTAAAAACAGTCCATAATTAATTTTAGAGAGATGAAAGATTATTTAAGGTCGTAATTACCCACCTTATTCTATAATAACCTCTGCAGATTTGCCATATTAATGGATCGCTATGAAAAGCCTGCAGCCGATACATCAGACATAAGGGATGAGGAGGAGCAGGTGGGTTGGCCTCCCCAAAGAGCTCTTCCTAATCCCTAAATATATAATATAGATAAACGTCTCAGAAAACATACGAAGTCAAGCATAGCTACTTTAAAAGAATAATGATGAATATGTATCCCATCGCATCATAGTCCTCAATTTCAGGGGATAGAATGTAGAGGAGGTGAGAATAGATGGTAACAGCAACTCCAAATTCGTCAAGCCTTGCAGAGGTCCTCGATAGGATACTGGA
>JBHGAU010000042.1:0-23579 GCA_041946675.1 Methanotrichaceae archaeon
TCAAGATCCTCGAAGGCTATTACGCCAAAACGATCTACTAATTGACGACTAACTTTATTAGCGAAATCACTCCTCATATTCAAAGCATTTCACCGGATGAATGTATAAACGGATGAATGTATAAATGATTGAAAGATACTAAGCTTGGAGGCTCATCATTTTTGTTTCAAGCTTTCTCCAGTGCCACAGCTTTTATTATTTCTCTACAGAATGCCGGCAGATCCTGAGGCGATCGTGAGGTTATCATGTTTCCATCAACCACGACCTCCTTATCCACCCAAGTAGCTCCTGCATTTATCATGTCATCTTTTATGGAGAAGAAGGACGTAGCTCGCTTACCTTGCATAACTCCTGCTGATATAAGCACCCAGCCTGCGTGGCAGATGGCAGCCGTGACCTTCCCTGAATCGAAGATGGATTTCACAAATCTCAGTGTATCAGGGCATCTCCTGAGAATATCCGGCCCATAGCCGCCTGGAATAATGACTGCATCGAAGTCACCGGGGCTTACATCGCGTGTCCTCTTCTCGAATTTGGCCGGGAGGCCATGCTTGCCGTGCACCTCCTCAGGGCCAAGGCACGGCCCCAGTATCATGACCTCAGCTCCCGCCTCCTTCATGCGGTAATACGGATACCAGAACTCCACATCCTCATAGAGGTCTGCTACAAGAATGGCAATCCTCTTGCCGCCAAGCTCCATCTCATCCTCAAGCTTCATATCGGTGCCAGCCTTTAATTTGGCTTTATTTCTTGGTCAAGGCCTTTATTATCTCCTTGCTGAAAGTCGGCAGAGCCCATTTCGTCCTTGAGGTTATCAAGTTGCCGTCGACGACTACGTCCTGATCCTGCCATTTGATCCCCTGATCCACGCGTGATTGTCGGGCAATCTCCTGCTGGAGATCTTCTTTGGCTGTTGCCTTTTTGCCTTTGAGAAGCTCGGCTGAGGCAAGCACCAGCAGGCCATGACATTTAGCGGCCACAAGCTTCTTGCTGTTGAACATTGCGGTGACGAATCTTAGAACATCTTCATTTCTTCTGAGCATCTCTGGAGCAAAGCCTCCGGGGATGATGAGCGCGTCATAGTCTTCAGCCTTCGCCTCCTTAGCATTCTTATCCGTCTTCAGAGGATAGCAGTGTCTGCTCAAAAGTTCGACTGGACTGTCTATCATGCTTACGACCTCGATTTCAGCGCCCTCTTCCATCATGCGGAAGTAGGGGTACCAGAACTCGAGATCCTCGTACATTTCTGATGTCAGGATAGCTATCTTCTTGCCTTTCAGCCTCGTATCATTCATTATCATCACGCTACAAAATAATATCAACTTCTGCAAATATGAACATTTCTCTTTTACAAGAGTTTATAAAAGTCTAAGGGATTCCACCTTGGCGCATCTCCCGAAGACAACGTTATAGCCCTCTTTATCCAGCTCTTTGATGACCTCTCTATTCTCAGTTCCTGGCTGCATCCAGAATGTCTTGAAGCCCTTTTGTTTTGCCTCCTTTGCGACCTCAGGCACTGCAGACGGCCTCCTGAAGACATCTACGATATCGATTTCGTCCGGGATGTCAACGATGGATGCATAGACTTGCTCTCCATGGATCTTTTGACCTTCATAATTGGGGTTGACAAGGCACAGCTTGAAGCCCTTGCTCTGCAGAACGCGTGAAACGAAGTTGCTCGGGCGGGATTCATCCGGCGAGATGCCAACGACTGCGATGCATTTGCACTCTTGCAGAACACGCCTTATGTCTCTTTCATCTTGAAGAATAGGCATATAATTCTTTAGGCCGTGCTGGGATAAATAAGTGGGCTACTTGATTTTAAAGTGTAATGCCCCACAGCTTGCCACGCGGATGCGTCGCAGCCGTTTGATTTTGGTAGTCTACCATAATTGAGTTGATGAATTCAGTCTCTTCCATCACGCCTTTCGTGGCTTCGCGCGCGAGTTCTCCTATCTCATACAAAGCCGCGATATTCCAGGCAGCTATTCCTGATCGGTTTAGCCGCTTCTTGAAGAATCGTCATTCTTGGGCATATATTTTCATCAATATTGAAGAGGTAGGAGACCTGAAAGTTCAGGCTGCAAAAAGCTTGGACTCCACCAGGATCAATTTTTCATCTGACTATAAGCCAAGTCTTTACCAACTTTACATCGCTCTAATTCTGGGGTGCCCGCGAGTCGCTTCGCTCCCGCGCTAATGGTTACGGGGCTGTCGCGAGAGTAGCCGCGACGGGCTAACGCCCTCAGGGACGGTTCACATGAGGAGTGGTAGGCAGTTTGGTTGATTGCCCCTCTTATTATACTGTAATTTCTGATTTCCATTATAATCAGAAGTTTCAAGCTGCGGGTGTGCGTATACGTGCTAGGTTATGCATTTTAAAGCAGTTTCTAGTTAAAGATAACTAAATAAGCTAGAAAGAAATCCATTGTTCGGAGGAGGTTGTCTTAGATGAGAACATTGTGGAGCTTAGTATTATTGGCCTTCTTGGCTATCGGGATTTGCACTGCACAGGTTCCAAATCTAGTTGGAAACTGGGTTGGCTCTGAAAAGGGATATTTTACGTCAAATGGATCCTATAAATTAACAGAAAATCTAAGTGTCACTCTTGTCATAGCTGAGCAGAATGATCGCCTCTTTACCGGATACCTAAAATATCCGCTCGAAAACGGAACAACAACTACCGAAAACTTTTCTGGGGCAATTGGCTTGGATAACAAGACGCTTTACATTGCTGAATTTAAAGAAGGATACGACCTGGGTACAATCATTCACGATAACGAGATTGAGTTGATATATCTTCAGGACGGCGCAATGGGTGGGACCGATATAGATAATCTTCGCAGGGTAACAAATCCTTCATGAATGCGAGGGGTTGGGCATTCGCCGCTAGGTGAATCTTGATCATGTTTCGATAGATCTTTCCATTTTTTCCTTCATTCGGCACAGTTGGCTACTTTGATTAAAAAAGCATGAGCTAAAAGCTGAATCACAATCTCCTTAATATCGCCTTTATACGTATTCCTTAGCTGCCATTCCATAAACAAAAAAACAGCATATAAAGCCGCAGTGCTATAAAAAATATTTTCGACATTGGACATCATGTAACATAGGCTTACAGGTGATCATCAACCATATAATTCAAGATAACGCCTATAGATAAGGGCCTCCGAATCGGAATTATGTGCGGGAATCCCATTCTCGCACAGAGTTGTCACCTCGCTATTATCTCATTATTACGCCTATACGTATAAGCATTCAATACAGAGTTATCTAAGGATTTCTAGCAAGAACCGTCCCATCTCAATGTGATGATCCATTTTAATCCTGGATTGCCATCAAATTTGGCTAGGGAAAAGGCTTGTTCGACTAATCTGTCTTATCGTATTTCCATTATTACCTAATTCGATATCTTTAGAGAAAGAAAGAGTCTTTCGAACGAATCTCCCATTCATCATCCTGGAAGTCAGATGTATCCTCTCGATATAAGCGGCATGCAAGCCCATGAGATCACAGACTTCAATTGTATCACCAAAGACCACTTTGTAAGTGATACTGACAAGATGGCCACCAGATCGTATTTTAATTATCTGAATACAATTGAGTTGATGAATCCCTTCACTTCCTTCGCGGCTTCGCGCGAGCATTCTCATTTTCAAGGAAGCCGCAAAATACAACGATTTCTGTGTTCATCAACGCAACATTCATCAACGCAACATAGGTAGACTGCCTGATTTCGATCAATGTTAGAGCCCGCTGTAGGCGTCAAAAATTATTTTTCCCATAATAGCAATGATATTCTTAAATGCTCCATCTCAACAAGCCTGCCCTGCGAGTGCTCGGCATAGCAGAAAGCTTTGTTCACACAGTGCCCGTCTCTCGCCTGGCTGGCGTGGTCATGCGGGCCGACCTCAGAATCGACGGATTGGCTCTGGCCAGTGCAACAGTTGGCGGCGATGATGCTACTCGCGCTGTTTTAAAGATATATGAAGAGCTTGATCGTACAGATGTAAATGCCATTCTCTTAAGCGGCGCTGTGATAAGCTGGTTCAACATCATGGATATCCAAGAGATCTACGAAAGAACAGAAAAACCTGTGATCTGCCTTACATATGAGGAGTCGCCCGGCCTTGAGAAATATATCCGGGAGTATTTCCCTGATTCGGATGAGAAGCTCAGAAGCTATGAACGGCTGGGGTCTCGGGAACAAATAACGCTCAAGACCGGCTACGAGGTCTATGTGCGTGCGCTCGGCAGCAGTTCTGAGGATGCCAGGATTCTGATCAACAAGTTCACCCTCGATGGCAGGATTCCAGAACCGATTCGCGTGGCTCAACTAGCGGCCAGAGCAGCGCTTCATGAGAAATAACGGATTCTCATTTTTATATAGGTTAAATTTTAAATGAACGCCAGCTGGCATTCATTTAAAATTTAACGAGTGAGGAGAGTAAGCCCCCTTCTGTTTCAGCGGCATTTAGCTTAGCGCCATACCCGAGCTTGGCTGGACAACCAAATACATTGCTCTATTTTGGCTTGCACCCACAGGGTTTCGCCGTTTCATCCGCGTCGGCGCGACCTCAGCCTCACAGCATCATCGCATTAGCGCCGGGCGGTCTCGTTTCTGTGCCAGAGCCGGAGCTCTCGCCCCACATCCGGGTTCGGATGTCTGTGCGTCCAGAGGTGGGGGGACTTTCCACACCGGCCTCAAAAGGCCAGCGGCAGCCGCCCTTCCTCTCTCGTCTGCTACTATTTTGATTATGATATTTATAATGCCTTCGTTTGGGGTTCTGTCTCTCCTATGTTGATAAACACATAAACTACGCATCTGCTTGTATGCACTCAAGAATAACCGATTCTGAAAAAAGACTCATCTACTATTATCAAATAATTGCCGCACTATTATAACATAAGAGCCTAAGAATTGAAAAGGAGTACATCACACTTCGACGATAGCGGCCGTTGTGGTGGGTTCTGGGATACAATAGCCTTCTATTCTCATGCCCTCCAGGTGGAACTCTATAGCCTCTTGCATCATTCGGGCTGTTTCTTCTCTAGTCTTACCTGTGGCTATAACTCCGGGCAGATCTGGGCAGTAGGCAGAATAATTATTTTCAGCTTTCTCGATAATTATCGTATATTTAGGCATGCTTGATACCACTTTGTTTCAGAATGCTATTCAATGTTTTGGGTGTTACATCGTCGCCAGGATGGCCAGAGACCGTTACAAGGCCCTTTTTGAAGGGATGCTTATACTGGCGGTGATCTCCCCGAGTCCTTATGAGGTACCACCCGTCGGCTTCCACTAATCGGATAATCTCTCGTACCTTCATTGATCCATAAATGTAGGGTCGCGATATAAAATGCTGCTTAAAACTAATCTAAGGCGAAACGGCGCTATGATTGAGGCTCGCGCGAAGCCGCGAAGGAGGGGACAGAATTCATTAATTCAATTATGGTAGACTACATCGTTGGGACCAAATCTATATTCTTTATTTGCTTTACTATAACGGATGGCCAGAGATCAGAGGGATCATTACTACTGGAAGGCAAAGGAAGAGGGCTACCGCGCTCGCTCAGCTTATAAGCTGCTGCAAATAAATGAGAGATTCCATCTAATCAAAAAGGGGGACTCTGTTGTCGACCTCGGCGCTGCTCCGGGCGGGTGGCTGCAAGTTGCCAAGCGGATATCTGGCGGAAAGGTCGTGGGAGTCGACCTGGCGGAGATAGAGCCGATTCCCGGCGTGATCACCTTCAAGGCAGATATAACCAGAGAATCAACCGTTGATCTGATAAAAGGCGCTATTGGCGGCAGTGCTGATGTGGTGATCTGCGATGCAGCTCCCAATTTATCGGGCACCTGGGATGTGGATCATGCTAGGTCCATCGATTTATCAAGATCAGCTCTAACTATTGCGAAAAAACTTCTGAAGCCGGGAGGCAACCTTCTTGTAAAGGTCTTTCAGGGCGACATGTTCAATGACTATCTCAGGGATGTAAAATGTGAGTTCTCTCGCGTGCAGGCTCATTCGCCGCAGGCATCCAGAAAAGAGAGCGCTGAAATATATCTCATCGCCAAGAAGCTTCTTTCTGCGCCTGTACACATCGGCGATGTTCGCGATGTTCAGATAGAATCCGTGGGCAAGTCGGGTGATGGAATAGCAATGGTTGATGGCTTTGCAGTGATTGTCAAGGGTGCTAAGCTTGGCGAAAAGCTTCGCATAAAGATAAGTGCCGTAAAGCGGAACTTCGCCTTTGCAAATATCCTTAATAGAAAGGATTAATAACCTGTTAAAGAAAACTAAAGTGACTTGGTGACGGTATGGAAGACAATGCTGTGGTCTTTATTGGTGACAAGCCTGTCATGAATTACGTGCTGGCGGTCCTAACTCAGTTCAACAAAACAGTGAGCACAGTTACTCTGAAGGCGAGGGGCAGGTCAATCTCACGCGCCGTAGATACTGCAGAGATTGCCAGAAATCGGTTCATGCCTAATCTGAAGATACAGGGGATAACCATAGGGACTGAGAGCATTCCTGATGATCAGGGGAGGAACGTCAACGTATCCTCAATGGAGATTGTGCTGATAAAGCAGCAGTAGTGAAGTGATCCAGCCTTTCTTTGCAATGCTTCCTGCCTGGAGCCACAATACTTTTTATCCATAATACTTTTTGTTCATGATCTTCCATTGCTTCATGTGCTTCAAAGCTGCTATTTCAGAGCTACTATTGTAGATTGGAACAAAAAAGTTTTGATGTATTTGTACCATCAGTAACATGAATCAGTAGCATAAAACTAGTCTTATTATCATATGCTCAATCCTGCACTATATATTCGCCTACAGGAACAATTTTAAATGTGGAGGTCCTATTCGCTATACTGTGACGGCATTCAAGGCTTACGATATTAGAGGCATCTATGGCACGGAGATCACCGAGGATTTAGCCAGTCGAGTGGGTGCAGCCTTTGGTTCTTATGCAGAGGGAAGACCGGTATCGCTTGGAAGAGATACACGCGTAAGCAGCCCATCTCTTGAGAAGGCATTTTTGGAGGGCGCTCTCAGCACAGGCTGTGAAGTTTATAGCCATGGGATAATCCCAATTGCCGTTCTAAGTTATGTCACCTGTGCGGAATCGTTCAAGGCAGCGGCCTATATCTCTGCCTCGCATAATCCGCCGGAGTATAACGGAGTCAGATTCAGGACCGGCGACGGCTACGGCATGCTCTATAAAGAGACAGAGATGATGAAGCTCTTCAAAGAGGGCAACTTCAGGTCGGGCAAAGGTCGATTGGTTGAACGACGATCTGAGGATGCTATCGCCAGATACTCGGATTACGTCTCAAAGAAGCTGAATATCGGGCGCCCTCTGAAGATCGTTCTGGATATGGGGAACGGCTCAGCCTGCACTATGAGACCCCTCTACGATAGCATGGGCTTTGACTCTCACATTCTTAATGGCGAAATGGATGGCACATTTCCGGGTCGCGGGCCGGCGCCGACAGAGGAATCTCTCAAGCGGGCATCAAAGTTGGTGAGAAGCATCAAGGCAGATTACGGCGTGGGCTTTGATCCCGATGCGGATCGCGGCATAATCATCGATGATCTCGGCCGCATAGTTCCGCCGGAGAAAGTTGCCATAATTCTCGCCAGAAGGAGGTATCATCCGGGTGATCTCGTTATCGCCGGATTTGATTGCTCAATGATTATCGAGCGGCAGCTTGAGCCTGACGGCATAAAAGTATTGCGCGAACGTGTGGGCGACGTCTTCGTCGCCAATACTGTGAAGAACTCGAGGGCAGTTCTGGGCGTTGAACGCAGCGGACACTTCTTCCTCCCCGAGTTTCAGTATTCGGATGACCCATTCGTAATGAGCCTAGCTCTCGGAGAGATACTTGCAGAAGACAAAAAGCTCTCTGAGCTTGCAGACGAGATACCGGATTATCCTTATGTACAGAAGAGCATCAGGCTAAAAGAGGACCCGGCAGGAGTGATGCTCAGGCTAAAAGAGCAGCTTGCTGATATGAATCCGGATACCCTCGACGGCCTCAAGATCATTACCGATAGCTATAGCGTACTTATTAGGCCTTCCAATACGGAGCCAATTCTTCGTTTATACATCGAAGCCACTGGGAACGATCTAAAGGATCTTGTGGATAGGTACGAGGGTATTATAAAGGAGGCAATGTTGGTATAATCCAAGGCATATTTCTCGCAAACCTATTTTAATGCCATTCTCCTCTTATTATCCATAAATAAATGGGCTGAATTGGTTTGAGCTATGAAGATATCTGTGTTCTGATACCGACCCTCAACGAGGAGGAATCCATAGGGCCGGTAATAAATGAGTTCAAAGAACTGGGCTTTGAGAAGATCCTTGTAGTAGACGGTCACAGCACTGATGAGACTGTACCCAGGGCTGAGGCGGCTGGAGCGCATGTGGTCATCCAATCTGGAACCGGCAAGGGCCAGGCGCTCAAAGAGGTATTCAGCCTTATAACTGATAAATATATTTTATTGATAGACGGAGATGGTACCTATCTCCCCTCTGAGGCCGATGATCTTCTTGAGCCGGTAATTATGGGCAAAGCGGATCACGTAGTAGGCAACAGGTTCGGACGCCTGAGCGGTGGCGCCCTTCGACGCATAAATCTTATAGGAAATAAGCTTATCAACCGCTTCTTTGTCTCAATCTACGGCACACCTCTCGAAGATATTCTTTCGGGCTACAGGGCATTTACATCCGATAGCGCTCATATGCTTGATCTCTCGACTCCGGGCTTTGAGATAGAGGCCGAGATGACAATCGAGAGTGTAAAGAAGGGTTTGCGCATAATTGAGGTGCCCATAACCTATCTTCCCAGAGCTGAAGGCACACGGACAAAGCTCAGGCCCCTAAGTGATGGCCCAAAGATCGTTCTTACAATATATCGCATGGCCAAGACTCAAAATCCCATGTTCTATTTCGGCCTGATAGGTTCATTCTTCGGAATGGCAGGCTTTTTGACGGGCCTTTATGTTGTTCGGGATTGGCTCAACGGCAGAATAGAGCATATACCGCTGACGATCCTCACCGCGATACTGATAATAGTGGGTTTCCAGCTTTTTCTTATAGGCATCCTTGGGGATGTCATGGCATCTTTACATAGAGAATCTATGCGTGAACTCTATAGGCACAAAAAATAAGTGGAGAGCTTTTTGATTCTATGGTGGCACTACCATAAAATCAAAAAGGTTTTTTCTATTTTCCGAACTCAAGCTTGCAATCGCTCATTGCCTCAATGAGGTAAGCTTTTCCAGGCTGCAGTGCCTCGTTCTCCCCGCGATGGCTCCAATCGCTTCCATCATACTCCCAGACGAATGCTGAGACGATGCCCTTCTCAACCGCAGCGGGATACTTGTATCTCCTGTGCTCTGCATTCACAGTGATATTTCTTATATCAATAGTTTCGTTTACAGGGAGACCTACCATATTCCATCCTTTATTCAGGTTCAGACGGTAGGGAAGATCCACAGGCTTTCCATTGAGCTCAATTGTGAAGTTTCCTGAGCTATCTATTAGATAGCCAACGCCCGGCTCGAAGCGTGTGGCATTCTTCATCTCATAGCCCTTCATGGCAAATGTCCAGCCCTCGCCGCTAACCGAGAATATGCCTCTATACGGTTTGTTCTTGAGATACTTTGATATTGATTTATCCTTTGGCACCAGGTATGTCGAGACAGCGTTCCACCCAGCGGTCACGTTGATCACTTGAACTTGCCCTGGTATGAGAACATACTCTACGCCGAATGTCCTGTTTTCTCCAAGTCGAGGCATCACAATGGGCCACATTACTCTCTTCTGATCCTTGATGGTATACTCATCGTGCCAGACAGTCAGACCATTCTCCCTTACTACTATCTTATCAGCATCTTTGGGTAGCATTACTTCTCCTATTAGCGCAGGCTGAGAGTTGAGCTTCAGCTTGCCACCGGTCGTATCTGTCTCAACCCAGTAGATCCAATCGGTCGATGTTTCATTCAATAGTGCAAGCGTTACCTCAAGGCTTGTTTTATTTCTGCTTGTATCGCTCGAAGAGGCATTTGCATTTGTTCCGGTTCCTGCTTCCACTGTCTTGACCTCTGTGGCATATGGAAGAGGCGGAGTCTTCGGTATCTTAGGCCGGAAACTCGGATCTCCCAGAATTGAGGTCATGATGGCTGTCTGATTAAGTATCTCCTTAACTGATATATCCCAATCCGGCAGAGATTCGTCGTAATCGCTCAGGTTTTTCTTGATATTGTCCGCGCCGTTCACCTTCATCCTGAAGAGGCTGTCTGCCTCAAGCTCAGCCTGGCCTACTGTTGAGTTTTCGAAGATCAAAGACTGATAGAATCTCTTGCTGTAATCTCCATCCAAAAAGATCCACGACAGTACAGTATTGCCCACGTAGTTGACTGAGCCTGCCCTGATGAATGCCAAAGCTAAGGAATCCTCAAGCTTCCTGGGGATATACATCTCTGTTCCGCTGACATTTATTGAGAAGCCCTTGAGATTTGATGTCAGACAGCCTGTGGATGTAGTAGTCTGAGGCGATAGCGTGAGGAGCTTCACATTGGGCTCATCAAGGACTGTATCCGTCATAGACCAATCAGAGAGCCCCCATGCCTCCTGGTTGCCGTGATTATCAAAGTGGACTATGTTCTGTCCGTTATTCATCTGCGAAACAGCCTGCTGATACGTTGCCTCCTCTTGGCGCAGGTCCCTGACGTTTAAGCCGGCATCTTTGAGGTAATCCCTGATGCTTATCGCTACTGGCGTCTGGGGGAAGACGAGTGGCGGCGATGATATGACCAGTGCATTATTCTTCCAGGCACCACTGAGCTTGTCATAGGCAAACGTTCGTGCCACAAGCTGGGAAGCATCGTATACGCTCAGCCCCATGATTCTGCCGACTGCAGTTTTGGTGTAGTTACCATTTTCCTCTTGTTGAATCTGATAATCCCTATAGATGTCAAATATCATAGGGGCAAGATAATCCTGCTTGAGGCCGGTAGAGATGAAGGGCAGCGATCCTGGATCGCCCACGACGGTCAGGTACTCAGGCATCAGCTTCAGATTATCGATCCTCTCGTTGAGGGATTCCTCAATATTTAGGGGATCAATCTCTTGTGGTGGCGTCGCAATATCCACCAATAGAGCCTTATGGGCAGCTGCAACCTGCGCAGCAACAAGCGAGAGCCTGGGGACCTTTGTATGGCTGAATGCTGTGATATTCAATGGCTCGACATTTGACCGAACATCTATTGTATAGTTCTGGGTTCTATGAGTATAGCCATCGCCTGCCTCAATATTGAAAATCCATTTGCCTGTAGTTAAAAGCGGTATCTTTGCAGTATATCTGCTTTCCTGCGAAGTATTTCTAACTTTTAGGAGCCCGCTTCTGCTGTCAGGGCTATAGATATTGATAGCAGTGTAGCTGGAGGCCCTATCTATGTTCCAGGATATTTGTGCTACTCCCGAGAACATCCTGGCAGGATAGGTTATATTAGTTATAGGCCAGTCGTCTTTTCTTACCATAGTCCTGTTTAGCTCCAGGCCATCATAGGATGCGGTGGCTCCGCTATCTAATCGCTGCTTCCAGCCGCTATCCATTGGATAGAGGATCTCAACCTCTATTGTCATGGTGGCCGACTGGCTTGGACCCAAGCGATCAATCCTCCATTTGAGCAGTGAGCCGTTTTCAAAGGCGCTATCCGGATTGACATCATTGCCGGTGTATGGATCTGTAACATTGGCAATTCCCCGGCTGGGCTTTGGCGGTCTGAGCATCTTGCCGCTGGGGAATATATCCAGGAAGCGGATATTATCCATATTTGTTGAATTGCTGTTGGTAAGGGTTATGTTCAGCCTTACAGTTTCGCCAAGCTCTTCAGACGGTATCTGGCTCGGGCTCATCTCGATATGAACAAGTAGATCCCCTATTAGATCGCGTTTGATATCCTCTTTTGGTACCGGCGGCAGCAATGTTAGATCCCGGGAGTTTGTTAGCACGATCATATCCGGTTTATCGCCTCTGATCTCCATCTCTTTGAGAAGAAGTCCATCATTTCCTTCCATCAATGTGAGGTTCAAATCGCTGAGGTTCTTTCTGCTCTGCTCCGAAATTGGGCCGAATATTACGGCCTTATTCGCCTTCAGGCGCTTCAGTGCTGAAGAGGTCTCAGCCGGCAAGAGACTCCCAGTGAAGAGCACAGGCCAGTTCAGATATGATGCCAGTGATGCAGCACTTAAGCCCGCAGTATAGTTCTCTCCGACAATCACAGCACCCGATGAGTTTTTCCACCGCAGGCTCAATTTTTCTGCAAGATCAGCGCTGTTGTTAGCTCTGATTGTAGAGCCGCTTCTCCAGGAGATGTTGCCTATTCCGAGAGTTTTTCCGCCGAGCTGCTGCAACAGCCATCTTGCCGAGCTCGATGGCGGCTCAAGCTCCGACCACAGCGGCGTGTAGACCACGTTATGCTCGAAGGCAAATCCACTTGCGCCTGCATGATTGAGATCCTCAATATACTTGATTGTGCCTTCAACGTTCTGGGCAGAGAGGACGTACTGCACATAGCTGTCGCTGAGCCTTATGTAGATCGGCTTATCGGTCATGCTAGATGCAAGCTTAACATCTGAGGCGGATACAGGCGAGATGAGTGTGAAGTCCGAAGCCTTCGAGATATCTGCATAGTTGTATCCAAGGCTTCGATCAAATGGATTGCCCAATGCAAAGCCTAGCTTCACAGGCCCAAGATCTGTAGTTATATTCCTGGCTTCGTTCACAATCTCTGTAATCTGGTCCTGCTTCCATTGCCTCCATCTCTCAGTGTTGTAGCTGTTGGCCGAAACTTTTGTGAGGTCAATTCCGGTATCTTTATAGAACTGCTCTTTACAGAAATCGCAGAAACAATAATTCTCATTCTGGAAGCCGATATTGTAGAGCACGACTCCATCGACCTTATAATCATCTATCAAAGTCTCTATCTGATTATACAGATACTCTCTGGCATCAGGGTTCACTGGACAGAAGTAGTTGGGGCTTCCGGCTGTTCCGGGGTTTGCAACCTGCAGCCAGGAAGGATCGATCTTGGATTTATCTAGAGTCGGAGCATCGAGACCAATCTTCCCCAGGAACACCTTTTCGGCTACCGAGACGATCTCTGTGGTGTCCAGATTTGCTGTGCCTAATTCTTTTAGCCGGCTATCGGACTTTTCGGGAAGCTCGAGAGACACTGTCACATATGCCTTCAGCCCTTCCTTATGAGCGGCATCGACAAGGCTCTTTACTGACTCGCTGCTCCCATGAATGATGACGCTCGAGATGTTGGCGGATTTGAAGTCGTGCAGTATTGGAGCAATCCCATATGTATCCAGATCGCTCTGCTCAATCCAGCCCATACGGTTCCCGGATTGGACATCCTTTGGAAGGATCAGCAGAGTTTTAGCGACGGTGCGGTTATTCTCAGACCATATTGCCATAGGAGTTGCCGCAACTAAACTATGCCAATCATCTGCGCCCACTAAGATTATATCCTCTACATCGCCTTTCACGCCACGATCGAGCTGAGCATTTGCAGTGCTAAAGAGAAATGCAAGTGCTAGAAGAACTACGAGCAGCCTCACTGTTTCACCTCTTCGATGGAGATTCCCATATTTGTCAGTGCCTGTCTATTATCATCACTGATATTCCCTACCACCAGCACCTTTGAGAGCTTATTCTTGCGTTTGGTCAAGTCTGAGATCATCGATCTGGTGGTGTTTGTCATGCTGGCATTGCAGATCGCCAGAGGCGCATTGCGTATCTTTGCCTCTCGGTATGCCTTGAAGAGCTGGGTATCCTCCGGGCTTGATAGGATCACCTCGGATGTCCCATTAGGCCGTATCTGTGAGATGAGCTGCCATGACATCTCGCAGAGGTTATTCCCTTTTATCCTCTTCAGCTCAATGCCTTTGAGCGCAGTCTCGGCATCGTTAGAGACTATCGATTCATTGCCAAAGATCACTACCTTTGAATATGTGAAAAGGTTCTCCTTTGCCTTCTCATCCAGCTTACCTGCTGGAACTGTTATAACTGGCAGTGTTGTATTCTCAGGGGCGCATAGAGATGCTATTGTCTTGTAAATGAAATCCACTCCAGTCAATATGGCTGTGCCGTTTGGCTCGATGACGTTTACCGCTGCAATCTCATCGGGCATACGGACTCCTTTGGAATCTACGAGCTTAAAGACTACAGGATACTCTCCAGGCATTGTGGCCAGCATAGTGAAGTTGGCTATGCCCGGATTATCGGGGGTAACTTCTGCAACCTGAATTAAAGGTATCACCAGCAGATCGTCGGGCGTTAAAATCCCCACCGTCACCTTTTCCTTAACCTGCAGAGCTATGTTGAACGCACCTTCATACGTTCTATTGGCTACCATCTTCTCTGGCAGGTCAATCTTGATGTTGTAACCTCTTACAGCTATGCCGAACTCGGCTGATGCCTCGACTGTAGAGTTTTTGGTGCTGTTGCCAAGCGATATCGCCTCAATAGTTACTTTTCCTTTCTCTCCTGGGTTGGCCGATTCTATTGTAAGCTTCAGGGGATGGCTTATGCCCGGGTTTAGTGGAATCTCGTATGGGATTGAAACATCGTTATCTCCATCCAGAAGGCTTACGCTCCAGCCTTCAGGCAGAGCAGGAATATCCACCGATACTACGTCCCTGAATCGGCCCAGATTGGAGACCAAAAGATCGAAGTCTGCAGTCTCGTCAGCCTTGGCGAAGGTCGAGGCTGTTCTGGCATCGTTTATAGATAAATCTATATCGTAACTCTCTGGCTCGATTACATCCACATAGAATTCTATTGCTACGGGCATCGATGGTGGTGCGCTGTCGAGAAGATAGAGGGAGCCGGTATAATGTCCAGGCTTGGCCTCAGGGGGAACAGCAAAAAATAGGATGACCTTCTCCCTTTCCTGAGGATCGAGTACCTTGCCATCGGGTATATTCAGGAATACAAAATTCTTCGCATCACCGCTGATCGGCGTACTGGTGATTTTGAAGATAGGTGTATCCCCAATGTTCTTCAGTGTCAAGGTCTTCTCAACAACTTCACCAGGGTGAAGCTTTACGTCAAACCTCTCTTTATCCGGGGAAAGCTGCCCATACGCAGCTCCTACTAGGAGGGAGAGGATGGCAATCAGGTATATCGGCCTCATCTTCCATCACGCATTGCTTATGCCAGATTTTTCTACAGTTATTTTTCCAATATATAAAACCTTATTTACCAGGCGATAAATTCCAATATGGCCATAACCCACGCAGGGATGGTTTATATTCGTTACCGTAGCTTCTAATCTATAAACAGGTGGTATTTTGGATCGCGAGAAAGCCTATTTAATCGCCATGCCCTTTAAAAAACGAGGCAAGAATAGCCTCAAAATAAGCGACTTCATCTTTGCCCTATCCCTGGACCTTAAATGGGGGCCGCCCGAGAAGGTACGCGCGCTTCTCAGAGAAGCCGATGCAGAGGGGATGGTGAAGCTTGACGGCGAGATTGTTCACGCCAGATTCGAGGCTGAAAGTGTGGATATACCTATGGGATTCAAGCCCACTTCTGAAGAAGGGATTCTTGATAGAGGCATCAGGCTTATTACATCTAAAACAGGCATGAGCAGAAAGGAGATCATTGCTCTTGCGAACGAGAAGCAGGACTCGTTGCAGCGGCTGGTGGATCTGGATGCTGTTATGCTGCTGGTGGCAAGGGAGCTAGGAATAGATGTGAGCGATCTCGCAAATGAAGCTTTCCAGAACTTATTGGCCAGGGTCAATACAGAGGAGGCTGATGCAGTGATATCCGATGTGGAGAAGGATATATGAGACATCAGCATTCTTATGTTGAGGCACTACCCCGGCCGATTATTAATGCTACTATAAATATTTATGCAAGCACAACTAATATCATCCAGACGGCGAATTATGGCTGATGCTACTTTATACGAGATACTGGGCGTGTCCAAGGAAAGGGCGAACGAAATTGCGAAGATCGTCAGGAACTCCTTCTCCAAGTCCAGGAGTCCTGCAGATTGGATAAAGGAGCTGATAGATGAGTTCGGGATAACACCCGAAACTGCGGAGGTCTTTGCATGCGGCTGGTTTGCAGGCAGGTACGCGGGCGTATCTGAGGTCTTCAATATCGTTCAGCAGGAGATGGATAAGATCGAGAAGGATAAAGCAGAAAAAGCAGAGAAGGAAAGCAGATATCCTCAATCGGATGGCTATGTCTAACCTGAGTCCAACTACCCTTCTTTCAAATGGGACTGTGGTCCCGTCCAATATATGACCTCATCCAACGAGGAATCGTAAGTTTAATCTTATATGGGCTGGGACAGGACTATCATATGCCCCCAAGGGTCCTCTTCACTACCATTTACAGGAAAAGCTCTGAGCCGTATGATTACATAGGAGCCAACACCAGGTCATGGTTCAGGTTCTACTGGCCCAGGATCCAGTCATTTGGGCTGCGCTTTTTGAAGCAGAATATCCCTGAGCTGGAGATACTGGAGTTTCCTACATGGGATGAGTACCAGAAGAAACTGGAAGAGGGCTGGGATGTGGTAGGGCTCTCATTCTATCTGAGCGAGACCCATGAAGCGCTGGAGATGGTCGAAGCTGCACGGCTTGCGGGCGCAGGAGAAGTCTGGGCAGGGAACTACGGCGCACTGACGACGGCGATCCATGACAAGTTTGACAAGGTCTTTGTGGGCTACTCAGAGCACCAGCTCGCTCCTCATTTCGGCAGACAGATCAAGGACATAATCCACCCTCCGTTAATAGAGTATCTGAACACGCCTTTCGGGATCAAGCTGAACATTTACGGAGTGCTTTTCACCACGCGCGGCTGTCCTGTAGGCTGCAAGTTTTGCCAGACTCCGGTATTTTGCAACAAGCCCAACATCATCCCACTGAAGAGCATTGAGCGGGTTCTCGCTTACTATAAAGAAAACGGCATAAATGTCGTCCTGATCGAGGATGAGAACTTCGGCTGCAACCGGCGCCATGCGGATCAAGTCGTAGAGCTGCTGGATAAATATGGGATGGTCTGGGGATGTATGGCCCGTGCCGATTATCTGAAGAAGAAGATCGACGAGTGGGCAGAGATGAGGCGAAAGAACGGCCGGAAGGTGGCCGGCTTCGGAGGGGCTGCCATCGGCATCGAGAACCTGCACCAGGAGCGCCTCGATGAGATCAAAAAGAAGGAAGGCACTGAGGACATCCTTGAGACTGTGCATAAGCTGCAGAAACACGGCTTCGGAACAGTCGGATACTACATGATCGGCTTTGAGGATGACACCATTGAGAGCCTGAAGGTGGATATCCGCAAGCTGGCCGATCTGAAGCTGGATATCACTCAGATCTGCGTGATCACGCCGCTGCCCCAGACGCCCCTCTGGACTGAGATCGAGGAGAAGTACGGAATATGGGATCACGATTACCATAACTACGACGGGAAGCATATGGTCTGGAACCATCCGCGTATCGCTCCGGAGGAGTTCCCGAAGATCCTCGACTGGTCCTTCAAGCAGACTTACTCCTGGAGCACACCGATACGCACGTCGGCGCGCGTATGGGCAAATGCCTATCGCTATGGCGGCATGTCAGGAGTGAGAGAGGTTGCTGCTTACATCTCCCGTGCGAACAAATTCGATTGGAGCCAGGGCCCAAGGCTGCTCAAAACGAGCTGAAGACAGAAGCATGAAGATACTACTTCTATCATCACCCGTCGTCCAGCCGGACTTCGACCGTATCGCAAGGCTGCCAAATCTTGGTCTGGCATCATTAGCGGCGCACGTAGATGACCTCTGCGAAGTCCATGTGGCGGATATTCATGGCCTGAAGACCCACAGGGAATATGTTCGCAAGATGGTCAATGCCTATGATCTTGTCGGCCTGACGGCCATGAGCTTCCAGTACCATGAGTCGCTGGAGCTTGCGACGATAGCAAAAGAATCCGGCGCAGAGACTGTCTTTGGCGGCTATCATCCGACGCTGGCCTACCAGGAGATTGCGCAGTCGCCGGATGCAAAGCTGATGGATTATATAGTCCGGGGAGAAGGCGAGGCCACCATCAGGGAGCTGGTGCAGGCGAAGCTGGCCGGGAGCAATCTCGGAGGTGTGCAGGGTCTCTCATACCATGAAGGAGACAAAATGGTTCATAACCCAGCAAGGCCTTTGCTGAATGTGAGCGAGATCAGGATGCCCAACCGCGATGCCCGCCTGATCACAAAAGGATTCAACAGCCTCGGCGTTCCCATAGATTCGGTTGAGACCAGCCGCGGATGCACACAGGGCTGCAAGTTCTGTTCAATCAATATCATGTACGGCCGCAGGTTCCGCAAGTTTCCAATCGAACGGGTCATTTCTGATATCCAAGATGCTGAGGCCCATGGGGCAGGCTCGATATTCTTCCCTGACGACAATATAACGCTGGATGTGAAGCGGCTGGAGCAGCTCTGCCAGGCAATTATCGATGCCGAGCTCACACACCTCCGATATAAAACTCAGGCATCGGCTTCAGGTATCGCTTCCAGTAAAAGGCTCGTAGATAAGATGGGCGAGGCCGGGTTCGATGGAGTCTTTTTGGGCGTGGAGAGCGTGAATAAAAGGAACCTGCAGTTTCTGGGGAAGGGCAGGATGTCCGATGATGCCGAGAAGGCTGTTCAGTATTTGCATGATAATAATATTATTGTTTCTACTGGTTTGATTGGCGGAAACCCGGATGATGATGCCGAGGATATCTGGGAGAATTTCCGACTTGCCCGCAGGCTGAAGGTGGATATTCCAATATTCTACATCTCAACGCCGTATCCCAAGACGCAGATGAGATCTGAGCTTGAGGAGATGGGGCTTGTTGCTAATAACGATTTTACGAAGTATGATGGGCTGCATGCGAATCTTAATACGAGGCATCTTAGTGCGGAGGATGTGCAGTATATCACCTGGGAGATGAACGCTCGCTATTATGATCTTGAGTGGTTCAGGTATAACAAGGTGAAGAGGCTTTATCCGAAGTGGTTCATCAGGGAGACATTACGATTAATGCCGTTCTATGCCAAAAGGAAGATCGCTTTAGCTCTCAAGCTGCGCAGTAAAAAGGACTTATTTAGAGAAGATTTGGAAAGTGGTGGAGAGCTTTGCAAGGGTGTTACTTAAAAATGACTTTATTAACCTTATTCTAATTTCGAGGTATTACCTTCGATGAAGGTCAAAACTATCCATGTTTCAAAATCGTGCTTGTCATTGGCGCAGATTATCAGATATGTATAACTTGCATAGTAAACAGCCCACCATAGGTTACTGTATTCGATTTCCAAAAACGGCTTACTGTTATTGAAATTGTTATCAGCACATTATTATAAACACCTTTCCCTTGCTCTTGCCCAAATACCTTTTCGCTCCAGGTTATACAGCGGATTTTTGTTTTAGCCTCTATCGAAAAAATCGGTATCGGGCAATTATCGAAAATTCATTCCATAAAGTATAGGAACGATGAGTTAGGCAGAATGGTATTTTGGCCGTTTTGGTGAGCTTTGCAAGTTATATAATCTGCTGCGACCAACTAACAGGCTGAGTACGTGTAACATCGAGACAGTTCTATGATATTTTCTAAACGGGAGTTGAGTCGGAAGGGAAGCATCCTGCGATCATAAACAAAATGTCATAAAACTCGCATCCGTGGCTGACCCACCGTTTACAGTGACTATGCTACCGATCGTCCTGCATCTCATATTGTGTATAATTCGAGAATTCCGTATTGGCATAAACTAAAATACTGATCTCTCATACCCAGATCGTTGATGAAGTGACTGGATGGTGAGCAGACGAGCAGTGATGAAGATAAAAGACTTAATCGCGCCAAAACGAATTACAATATTGTTAAAAGTAGTTATGACTTTTGTTGGCAAAACAAATGTGTTTTAGATACAAAAGGGAATAATATTATGATATACGTCGGCATATTGTTATCAACTTATGCCGTTTTGGCAGGTATTATTATAAAACACATAGATGACATGCATATACCACCTATTTCATATGCGCTATTGCATCCTGCCATAACTATCCCCTTTAGTGTAGAATTGGGGATAAACTTGAGAATTTGGCAAAAAGTTTAGCCCAAGCTGTTGGGGCTAATGATAAAACAAGCGAAGATAGGGCAAATTTTATAGTAATTGCGTATAAATTTATACAAGTAGCGATGATTGGCATAGCTATATGTATTCTGTCCGTAGTCATTAACTATTAAGGATAAAGGATGATAAGAGTGATTAGGGACGGCAGCAGATACTACGCGAAAAAAGGAACCAAATGCAAAGCCTGTTCGTAATACCGCTAAGGCCGTCAATAATATACCATTATCAAAAAAACAGTTAAACGCGGAACAGGAAAAAAAGAAAGATCGAGTCCCAAGTGGCGGTATTTGCCACTTGATTCTTTTTAGAAATTCTCAGATGTAAAGATCATCCTAGCAGGTAGAACACTATTGTATGTGATACTACAATGCGGTAGTCTTACATATAGCCATAATTTAAATATCAAGAACCTCAATGGAGGTAATAATATGTTGCCGCATAAACAAAGCGATAAAACCGCAAAAATTTTACCGCCGCAGGATTATACTGCCCTTCTAAAAGCAACTGATGCAGCCTGGCAGCAATATAAACAGGATAGGGGAAAGCGCATTACCAGCGAGGAAGAGCTAAAGGAACATATAGACAGCTTATGATGTATGGTTAAAATCTTCGACCTGCATAAAAACATAAAATATGACCTGTTTTTCACAGAATAATTTGATTCTGAGTTATCCAATGCCAAAAAGAGAGACAAAGAGCTAGCAAGGCAAGTCGAAAAGAGACTCGAAAAACTTCAAACAAGCCCAGAATACGGCAAGCCTTTAAGCCATGACAAAGCCGGACTGCGTGAAGTCCATATCAAGGCCCACTGGGTTATACTTTATCGGATTGATTTCGAAAACACGACTGTTGTTTTGTTAAGGCTTGGAATTCATGAGGATATTTTAGGTAACTAACAGAGATGGCCTATAGGAGCTGCTGTTGGCGGCGCGTGGAGGTCGAAGTCAGGACCAAGACCAACTCTATGAGTCTGATAAAGACAAGACCTATAGGCTATAGGCTATAATCTAAATCTCAACAGCTTTTAGGAAAAGAGCATATATCATAAAGGCATTATACCTATATCCTGGAGGGAGTGCACTTGTATGTTATAGCAATAGCATCACAGATGGGTGGCTGTGGGAAAACAACAACAGCCGTCAATTTGGCCGCATACATGACCTTGAAGGAAAAAATCTTACTCCTTGAAGGAGGACCTGGTAAACGGGACATTTAAGCTGGCTGACAGAATAAAGGAGCTTAATGGCTATGATTATGTTTTGATAGATGCGCCTCCTTCTCTTGGCATTCTATGTTTAAATGCCTTGATAGCCAGTGACATGGTGATCGTGCCCGTCCAGGTGGAGTTTTTTGCCTTGAAGGGCCTTACAGTCATGATTGAGTTATTAGACCAACTTGCTGCTCGCGGCTATAATCCAAAACGACGGTATCTATTAACAATGTGCGATAACCGCAGAAAGTTAACAGAATTAGTATCGAGCAAAGTAAGAAGCGCGTTCGGAGAAAACGTTTTCAAAACAACTATTCCAGAAAATGTAAAACTCGCAGAGGCTCCTATCCAGGGTAAACCGATTTGTGCTTATGATCCTGCAGCGTTTGGGGCTTTTGCTTATGATCAACTTGCTGATGAGGTATTGGTATGAGCGGTCTAGAAGAAGGTCTTGATGATTTATTGAAAGGTGCCAATCCCAAGCGGGATGTTGAACCTATAACCTCCGAACCTATAGGTTGTGAGGTTATAAGTGAAAAGGATAAAGCTATATCACCTATAAGTTTGGAGGATAAAGCCAATGAAGATAAAACTATGCAACTTATAGGTTCAGAAGATATAGCTATTGAAGATATAGCCGAAGAAGATGATAAGCTGGATCTTCTGAACCTAACAAGTGCACAAAACATACAGTTAAAGGATCTGAAAATCGCAGTAAAGAAAGCGCAAGGCAAAAATCCTGTGTTTTCTGTTTGGTCGCCGTTTTGCACGGCAATGATGATCTACCTCCACAGGACAACTCCAAGGTTTTCAAAAAGCATGCTTGGCAGGGTCGTTATTGAGAAGGCACTGGAAGACATGTATCCTGAATTAAGCAAGCAGATCAGAGAAGAAATGAAGAAGGATCACTAACACAGCAAGCAAGAAGACCAACAATAAGCGCATAACAAAAATTCTTTGAGGATTGAAACATGACAGGATATACGATTATCATCAAAAAGGGGCGAGAGAATTATTCTGCTTACACTCCCGAGTTCCCTGGCATAGTTGCGATCGGTGAAACAGAGGCAGAAGTAACTGAGCTACAGATGAAAGGAATTGAGTCCTGGCAGCAAGAGTTAATGGAGGGAGACGATGCTGATTGGCGGCTTTATGAACTGATAGATCAAAGCCCAAGTCAAACCATAGATTCTCTGGCAGAAGCAATGAGCTGGAGCAGTTCAGAGACTTCGGCTGCAGTGCGTAGATTAGAGGAGGAAGGACTGGTACGCACTGTGAAAGATGAACAAAATATCCCTGTAATCAAACCCGTTGAATGGTGGGAGTTCTTTACCAAGGAAGAGCTTGATGAGTTTATGAAACCTGAGTTTTGGGACAATGTTGATGCTATCATGAAAGCGGCTGAAGAAGAGGAGCGACAACAAGTGATAGTAGCTCAGAAGAAAGTCACAGACGATGGTGAAATAATTGAAGTCGAGCCAGCCAGGGAGATATAGGATATAGCTCAAATACAAAAACATGCTAATTCCATCATGAAATGAAGCTCAAGATCACGATAACCGGCCCGAAGGTTCACGATGTAGGCTACAAGCCGTTCCTGATTCTATTAGCGGGTGAGTTCGAGCTTGACGGGATTGGAGTGAGGGATAAAGAAGTCGGTGGTGAACAGGCTGTCAGGATTAAGGCCGAGGGTGATGATGAAGACGTACAAGAGTTCGATGAGGCAGTTAGGACACAGCGGCCTGAAGGAGCTATCGTTTCGAACGTGAAAAGTGAACCCTATGATGGTCGTGTGCCTTCGATCGTGAGAGCGACAATCGTGAACATGAATACACAATTGGCGAAGGGCATCAAGCGGCTAGATGAGTCGCCTGTCCATAAGGACCTGTAGGAATACCAGCAACATCAGACCACGTTAATGATATCAAACCCCTAACCTCGCTGCTCGCCTGTTTCCTTGTGACAATTTTATAAGCCCGAGAAAATTATTTCTTAAAATGCCCCTAGAATCAACTTTCTCATGACATGGATAGAATAAGCCTCGTTCGTGTACTTAGAGCTGGCAGACTGGTCTATCGTCAAAAATACTAGCCTACCAGCCAGCTAGGATGAGATTACGTATGAAATGAACATGGCACATTTGCCATGATGCACCGATGACTGATTCCTGAACCG
>JBHGAU010000043.1:0-22955 GCA_041946675.1 Methanotrichaceae archaeon
AGTCCCTTCAATGCCTTCCTCTTCCTGCAGGGACTCGAGACTCTGGCACTCCGCCAGGAGAAGCATTCTGCGAATGCTCTATTGGTTGCCAAGTTCCTGAGGAACCATCCGGCAGTAGCCTGGGTGAACTATCCAGGGCTTGAAGAGCATCCCAGCCATGCGCTGGCAGAAAAGTACCTGCAAGGCAAATATAATGCCATCCTGGGATTTGGTATCAAGGGAGGGCTCGAATCAGCGAAGAAGTTTATAGAATCTGTACAGCTTCTCTCGCATCTGGCAAATATTGGCGATTCCAAGAGCCTGGTCATTCATCCTGCATCAACCACACACCAGCAGTTAACTTCCGAAGAGCAGGCAGAAACAGGCGTCACACCTGACTTTATCCGGGTATCTGTCGGCATAGAGGATGTCGAGGACATCATTGCAGACCTGGATCAGGCCCTAGCCAGGGCGGTGAGGTGAAGGAGAGCCCGGAGCAAGTGGGATATAATTACCGATCCAGGAAACCCTGGATACCGATAAATCCTTTGTAATCTGCTTTAGCCAGGCCATTTGCGAATTTCAGGGTGATTCTTGAACAGATCTGTTATAGACTTTGGTCAGATCCCGGGCGTGGCCAGCATCGGCTCTCTTCTGATCAAGATGCTGGGTGGGCTTTTGCCCCTTACATGGGAGATCAGCTTCATTTTTCCGGCGCGATTCCTTCCCGCGAATCATAATATTTTTATTGGCTGAATGACTATAATATAGTTTTATCAATTTGTGGGCTAGTTGTTTGCTGGGCGTTCATACGACTCGATCTCTTCCAGAGCCTCAAGAACCCCCTTCACAGCCATCTCGAAAAACTCCCTGCCCTTCTCGGGCGACGCTTTGCTTGGATCACCCATCACGCCGCTGCCCATCAGATATCTTACATCATTCAAGACAAGGAATCTCGGCCTGTTCGGAAAATGCTTTTCAGACTTTCCTTTTACCAGATCTTTTCGAATATGCATCATCAGAGAGGTCTCAATCTCGCCGGCGTGGCCGTCTCTCGGCGTCTCCACCATACTAGAATCTATCAAATCAAACAGAGACACAAGGCTCACACGGAAATCATGCTCCTTTACAGCCTGCTGGCAGGCTCCTTTCAGGGCGGAAAGGTGCTGACCGCCTGCATGTCCCGTTAATATCAGGACCCTTCGAAAACCGCTCTCGTAAAAGGAAATGAGGATATCATGGATAAATGATCTCAGGGCATCATATTCGAGCGTTATCGTGCCTGGAAAGCCGCGCGTGCTGCGGCAGATGCCATAATGCACAGGCGGAGCGAGGAAGATATCCCTCTTACGTGCTGCCTCCCTCGCCACTTCGATCGCCTGTATGGTATCCGTGAATATCGGCAGGTGCGGCCCGTGCTCCTCCGTCGCCCCGATGGGCAATATTATGGTCTGCGTCTGCCTGAGACCAGCTTCGATCTCAGGCCAGCTCATCTCCTCAAGGAGCTTCATGCGCCTGTTACCCCACAGTAATTACGCTGCCGGACATCACATACTCCTCTGGGACCTTTATCTCGTAGACCTTATCGCCTACAACCAGCTGATAAGGTCCTGCAGGAGCTGTATCGAACTTTGTTCCCCAGGAAGCAGGGCCTTCAGTCGAGTATGGAACCACTAGAGTGAACACGCCCTTTGAATCGGTGGTATTGGACTGAATATAGTTGAATTCTCTATCCGTGTTTGTCTTGATAGGCACTCCTATGAGAACCTTGGTTCCTGCCGGTGCTGTTCCCTTTATCACAGCGCCTGGGACATGCTCAAAGGTCTTGACGTCCTTCTGGCCGTCGTATGTCACAACCGATTCCGATTCATGAACAAGCCTGTAGTGCTGGAGTGCTTCAAGAGGAACCGAAGTGGTCAGGGACGTGTAAGCCTTCTTGCTCACGATCTCAGATAGATATCCCTTCTCCTTGCTCTCTTTAACATAATCAAGAAGCTCAGTGTAGTTCTTGGATATCTTCGGAGTATCTAATATCACTGAGAACTTCATTCCATCCTGGTCCGCTATCCTGTAGGCAATTCCAATGGCATCTGTAACAGGTGTTTCGCTTCCATCGAAGTAGAACAGGCGGGCAATCATCGTCTTGAAGAACGGGTCCCTGAAGACGCTAACCGGCACCGGCTGATCTCCCTGCAGCTGATAGAACACTCCGTAGTACTTGTTTATCGGAATACTGCTCCAGGCAGTCATTGCATAAAACTTGCCTGTTGCCATCTCCCAGTCTATCATGATATATCTCGTATTCATGTAGGGAGACCTTCCTTTATCGAGATTCGCCAGAACCTTTTCAGCCTGTGATTCATTCTCTGCCAGGAAGAAGGGGGATGAACCTGGTATGCCCTTGGTTACACTGCCTATGCCCTCCTGGAATGGATTTGCATTAGGCAGCCTATCGCCTATTGTCTCGATTATGTGGCCGTAATCCCACCAGGACATGACACCATAGGCGGTATCAGGATAGGAGTATTTCCCTGATGGTGGATAGGTATAGATCTTGTAAAGCTCCATGCCCGGGCTCGGTGTGTTATCCTTAAGCCAGTTTGCGGATGTGATCCAATCGGGATACTCGCCATACAAAGTGCTCGGGTACTGTGAAACCGCCATGCTCATCTGAAGGTTCGGGAATATCGCTACTAAGAATATTACAACTGCCACCAGCAAAACCTTCGAATTGTTCAGCAGCTTTGCTGTATCCTTTGTATCTATGTCCCATTTATCCAGCTCGTTGAATCCAACCTTCTGGAGAACCCATACTGCCAGAAATCCCGTTAGAATTGCCACATTCACGCCATAGTAATATGCGAACCTGTTTTGAGCCAGGGTCAGAACGAGAATGATGACTGACCATGTGATGATTGCGAGATCTGTTGGCTTTTGGTCATTTCTGATGTACCTTACAAGAAGCACTACTAACGCAGCAATAGCCAGGAAGAATGGAGATAATATGATGATATTGGCTACAGGCGGGAAGTTGAGCTGCATATTCGCCATGGAAGGCTCGCCGCCGTATTCAAAGAACGGAGATGCCTCTCCAACAGTCTCTGCGCCGCCGATCCTCTCCTGAAACATGGTCATCAGGCTGTAGAATAGAGGTCTAGTGAACTGCGGGACGATAAGAGTGAGTATTAGCGTACCCAGCACGGCAATTCCTGCCAGCACCCCCGGGTAATAGTATCTGTTTATTTCCTTCTTTGCCAGGAACCTGGCCAGGAACGATATCAGGACCACTGCAATGACGCCCAGAATGAGGATCGTGGGGTGGAAGAGGGAATAAAAGTAGTCGCTGAATCCATTGTAGAGCTTTACAAAGGGCAGAACCAGAAGTGTTGCCACAAAGAACGTGATCGCACCTGATATGCTCAGATACTCAACACTTCTGTCCTTCAGATGATCGGTCACGCTCTGAATCAATATGAATGCCAGGATTATGCCCTCGAAGAGAAAGCCGGATGACCAAGCATCTATGTACAGCCCAAGAGATATGCCTGCCAGCGCAGAATAAAGAAGGGGCATCTTAAAGTCTGACCAGCTTTTTTGAACTGAGGCAAGTGTCATGCCTTTGCCTGAGCGCATTGCCATCAAGAAGAATGCCATTGTTAGTGCGCTCAAGAAAGTCTCGGCTGCATGATGATCTACGAATCCCAGGGTAGTCCGGGCCAATAGCGTTCCAGGCAACACCGCTATTATAAGGGCTGATATCAAGCCAGTGCTTTTGCCACCAAGCTCCTTTCCGAGCTGATATACGGGAAACACCAAGAGCGCTCCAAGGACTGCCGGCAAAAGCGCGCCAATCACCTCGATCAAATGGGCGCTTGGATGCCCTAAGCCGAAGATATAGGAGAATATGGCTATCGTCCAGCTATTGAATGGGCCAAAGTGAAGAGCTGTGCCATAGGGAAAATTGGTCATCGGATCGTACCAGAGGCGTTGCAGATTGATGATTGTGCCTTTTGCAAGCATCATATGATACCATGCATCCGTTTCGCTGCTGAAGCGAACTGTATCCCCAACAAAGACAGAGCCCATCGGTCTAACCACACGCAAGTAAAGCGAGAATAGAAATGCCAAAAACAGACCTGCATACCAGTATAAGTCTGCCTTTAGCCCGCTTTCAGCCTCCTTCACCGGCCCTTTCGAAGTTTTAAGGGGCACTTCTGCTGCTTTAGGCTCGTTGGCCTCTTTGCCTTTATTCCCTTTATCCACAGATCTCTTAGACATCAAATTGACCAGAAAAATCTCTATACTCATAAACGTTTTGAATCGAAGGCAGAATCAGGCCTTGACTACAGCCTTAATTCTGCGATTGGATTTTAAGGCCCATATCCGATGCTATGCCTCTTCCTGCCAGAATACCGGTCGCTGCAGCAGTCACAATTCCTCTGGACAGCCCTGCGCCATCCCCAGCAACATAGAGATTTCGTATATTTGTCTGGAGCTTTTCGTCAACGCCGATCTCCCTGGCATAAAACTTGATCTCAGGCGCATAGAGCAATGTTGAGTCGGAATTGACGCCAGGAATAATCTCATTCAATATCTCCAGGCCTTCAATGATATCCATGACTATTCTCTGCGGCAGGGCCATAGATATATCGCCGGGCGTGACATCCTTTAGAGTATTCCTGACAGGGTTTCTGGCGATCCTGTCTTCTGTCGATCTTCGACCGCGATGAAGATCTCCTAACCTTTGTATAACCGGCCTCCTGCCGCCAATGGTAGTTACAAGCCTGGCTATGGACATGCCGTAGGCTGTGGTGTTCTCAACGGGCTCTGTCAGCGTGAGCCGCACCAGGAATGCAAAGTTGGTATTCTCGGAGCGGTGATTCGTCATCGAATGGCCGTTTGTGGCTATGAAATCGGGGTACTCCTCCTTAACGACATAACCGCCCGGGTTTGTACAGAACGTCCTTATGAAGTCGTCATACCTATGAGTGATGATATGGAACTTTGGATCGCGATTGATGTTCGTCACGGGATCCATCAGTATCGAGGGAATTTCAACTCTGACTCCAACATCCATCGGCCCATATCTGGCCTTTATTGAATATCTGTCGATGATCTCTCCTATAATCTGTGCGCCGACTCTGCCCATCGCAAGAAGAGTGTTCGCGGCTCTGATCTCAGTTCCATCTTCAAGCCTTACACCCATGCATTGGGAGTCCTTGACTATTAGATCGACAACGCGAGAGGCGAGAAGAAATTTGACTCCTCTACTTTCGAGGTCTTTCTTGAAGGTCTCAATGATCCCTGGAGTTCTATCGGAGCCCATATGACGTTGTTTTATAGAGATGAATCGTGCGCCTGCCGCCGCAGCCTTTCGGCGCAGCATCTCAGCGTCCTCCGGGGACGGCACCTGTATCTCCGTAGGAGCGCCGTATCTCAAAAAAACGGAATCAACTTCATCAACGAGCTCCCAGGCATCGCCATCGGCCAGGCGTTCAAGGTTGCCGCCAATACCTGGATGGAGGTTGAGAAGGCCGTCCGAATAGGTTCCTGCGCCGCCCACGCCGCACATGATATGGCATGGATCGCAATGCAGGCAGTGCCCTTTATCCTTCATAAGACAAATTCTCTCGAAGACGTCCCTGCCCTGATCTATCAGAAGGATATGAGCCTTTGTTTTGGATAGCTCAAGGCTGGCGAACATTCCCGCAGGCCCGGCGCCCACGATGATCACATCGACCATATAAAATATTCTTGGGCGTGATTCTATTTAAGATAAAAGTATAAAGCCTAGGCTGGCGATTATAACCCTGATCATTATGGAGAAAGTTCAAGACGTAAAAGGCTTGGGCGGAATGCTGAACAGCTTCCGCGATCTTATCAAGGATGATGCAAAAATAACATTCATCGGTTCTCCAGGGTTCTGCACACCTTTTGCCCTGTTCCTCGGATATCCAGTGAAGGAAAAGCAGATTGCATTTATGCCGGGACTGGAGGCAGATAAGGCTCGCGCCATCATCGCTACAGATTATGGGCTTGAGCTTGGAGAACGGGTCAGCCCCGATGCAGATGCCGTTGTTGTCCTTGGGGGCATGGCGATGCCTAAAATCGGTGTTAAGGCAGAGGAATTGAATGCTGCGCTGTCGAAGATCAAATACAAGAAGCTTATTGGAGTCTGCTTCATGGGAATATTCGAGAGATCCGGCTGGTGCCAGGCTGTAGGCTTCGATTACCTCATGAATCTTATAGTCGAGGGCGATGTATCTAAAAAATAGATTAAAATATTAGGAAAAATGGGCCCGACGCGATTTGAACGCGTGACCTCACGGTTATCAGCCGTGCGCTCAACCAAGCTAAGCTACGGGCCCGGCCCGCATTTTGGGATTGATGATCCCCTTAATAACTGTTTCCCCTCGATAGGCTTAAATCTGAAGTGGATAGAAACGCATCCGGGTAATTCTATGGATGCTCCTGCAGAAGAGATAAAACAGAAAGAAGAGAAAGAGGATTTAACGGGTCTATACGATCTTGCAATACCTCTCGGCATGCCAGTATCAGTAATACGTGAAATTATAGAAAAATTTGATCTTGACCTTTTGAGGAGAAAGGCCAAAATGGATATGACGGGAGAGGAAATGGATAGGGAAATATTGGTGTTCAGGGGCGATCTAGAGACTATAAACGCTGCAAAGGAATACATGTTCAAGGCCTTGGATAACAAGATTGACGAGTGGGGTAAAAAAGATAAGGCTGAGAAATATAAGAAGTTCTATGAGGATCAGGTAAAAGCGCGTTTGAAAGAGCTGAAGGATAATCCGGAGGCGTCAAAGAACTGGAGCATTACTCCTTGATTGTTACTATCAATACGCCCCGCAGCTTTCTGCGGGGTATTACAGTTAAAAATCAATCATCACCCACTTGTTCTTTCCTTCCCATAGCTTGAGAGAAACCAGGCTCACGTGTAAGCCTTCCAGTTTATGCCTTAAGCGTTCGCACAATAGCCCGGCGATATTCTCCGCCGTAGGGTTGGGCAGAAGATCATTCAGGTTACTGTGATCAAGATCCTCCAAGACGGAGTTTAGGATCTTCTTCAGCTGGAAGAAATCTATGACAAAGCCATTCTCGTGTATGGGGCCTTCTATCACGACCTCAACCTTATAGGTATGGCCGTGAAGATTGGCACACTTTCCCTGGTAGTCCGGCAGACTGTGCGCCGCGTCAAAATCTGCTATCAACCCCAGCTTCATTCCTGAAGGCGCCCCCTGCGGCGGTCTATCTCATCCAACTGATCAAGCATCTTTCGCAGAGCAGTTCTTACGGCATCGGAGAAGCTGACAAACTTTTTTCCATCTCCGACATGGGCATTCACATCATCGATGATATGTTTGGGAATATCTACAGTAACTTTGGGCATATATCTTTTATATTCCTCCGGTAAGGCCAGGAGAATACCGGAGGGGTATTAATACATTTTCATCCCTCGACAGCAATATCCACAGGCGCACCTGCGAGCGCCACAAGAGCTTTGGCCTCCATGAAATGGAGCTTTGCCGGCACAATCAGAATATGAAGCGGCCCTCCGAAATCGAAATCTTTTAGATTTGCTAAGACGTCAGCCTTCACTACGGCATTATCCGATCCCGCCCTCGCTATGCCTACGCCGATCTGCTTCTCCAGAAGGTTTTTGCCTGCATCAATCTCCAGCAGAAGCTCCACGCCAATGTTCACTGTCATGTACCTTGATTTTTCATCCTGGATATCCAGGAAAAGCATTGTGTGCAGGTTCCTTCCGAGGTTTTCTTTGAGGACAATATGAGGGGTCTCGGGCAATATGCGCTTTCCATGCGAGACATAAGGAAAAGGAATGGTTGTCGATCTGCCGAAACGGTAGTTCTGAAGTCCTGTGAGCCCCGAGACTGCTGTAACTATGGATGATGAATGAATTACCCTTGTGTTTATTCCGAGTTCAATTGCCCTGAGCCTGAGATCCAGGTGGGTTGTGGAGACCATCGGATCGCCGCCTACAAGCAGTACCACATCCTTTTCGCGCGCGAGCGCAAGCCAGGAAGGATCGACCTCCACATCAGTTCGGGATAGCAGCTGTATCTTTCTGTCGTAAAATCTCTCCAGATCTTTAGCGGAGGCTCCCATCAGCCTCGATGTATAAAACTCGGCATAGATCAGGTCTGCTTTCTTGACAGCTTCAAGGCCCTTGATTGAGATATCCAGTTTATCATAAAGGCCCAGGCCGACGAATGTTAACATGAGTTCAGTTTTAGACGGTAGATCTATATTCTTTCCCGTCAAACTCCTTTTCATGATCGGCAGGTCGACTCAAGTCGTGGATTGCAGAGAGAGCATGGGCCTGGCCAAAGGCGGCGGCCTGGCTCAGAGAGGAACGTTGTCAGAGGCAACAAAGCCTGACGTTATAGCAATCGCTATGTCTCCGGGCAGGAGACACATAACCAAACCGGTCTGCGAGATAACCTACGGCCTACGGCGTGAGGGCATACAGACCAGCGTGCTTGTGCTTGAGTCGGGCACAGGCGTCCCTGAGAGCTTCCCTCAGGCATCACGTGGATACGGCCCTACATTCGGTATCAGCGGAAAGGAGATAGAGCAGATAGCCAGGCATAAGATCGCTGTTCTTCACCTCGGAAACGTCAAATCGCACGTGATCTACAAGGCCAAGGAGGTCCTATCGCAGGTCGATATACCGGCTGTCGTCGTCGCACAGTGCCCCATGGATTTCGAGGATTTCGCAAAAGAGGGCATCAAGACAAGGCTTATCAAGCCTCCAAAGCAGAAGACTGAGACTAAGGGCGAGGTTGTGGATATAGTCACAGGTGTCACCCGCGGCGCCACTTGCACCAGGGTAAAGCTCAATACTCTTGCAAAGGTATTGAATAAGCACCTTGCCGAGATCAATGCCCGCGAACAGGAGAAAGCTAAAGCTTGAATATCAATCGGATATCTTCATATTTTTGCTGTTAATATAGGTAAGATGCAGATAATATTGCAATTAATACAATAGGAGGGGCTGATGAAGTTCGTTGTAATCCTTGGCGACGGCATGGCGGACCTGCCATTAGAGGCATTAGGCGGGCGCACTCCCTTGCAGGCCGCGAAGAAACCGAATATGGATGCAGTGGCCAAAGAGGGCAGAAGCGGCCTTGTCAGGACTGTTCCTGAGGGCATGCCACCAGGAAGCGACGTTGCAAACCTTTCGATCATGGGCTACCGTCCTTCAAAATACTATACTGGCCGGGCGCCGCTGGAGGCCGCTGCGATGGGCATACACCTGGCGGATGATGACGTTGCCTTCAGGTGCAACTTTATTACAGTTATAAACGGCATTATGAAAGACTACAGCGCAGGCCATATCACGAGCGATGAAGGCCATGAGCTGATCAAAGCACTGAAGCCCCTTATGCCTGACGGGCGGATCTATCCGGGAGTAAGCTACCGCAACCTTTTGATTCTGAAGGCTGGTGAGAATGCAATCTGCACTCCGCCTCATGATATCACTGATAAGCCGATCGATGATTACCTGCCGCGCGGGAAGGATTCAGAGCTGCTGATAGAGCTGATGGAGATGGCAAAGCCCGTTCTGGCTGCTCATCCCGTAAACGCGAAGAGGATTGCTGAAGGAAAGAAGCCTGCAAATATGATCTGGCTCTGGGGCCAGGGCGGCGCGCCTACTATGCCGAAGTTCACGGAGAAATATGGGCTGAGTGGTGCAATGATCTCCGCTGTCGATCTTCTCAAAGGGATTGGAACCTATGCCGGCCTTGAGGTAATCGATGTTCTTGGAGCAACAGGCAATATAGATACGAATTACGAGGGCAAGGTGAAGGCAGCGCTCGATGCCTTAGCGCAAAAAGATTTTGTCTACTTGCATATCGAGGCCCCGGATGAGGCAGGCCATGAGGGAGACCTGGAGCAGAAGATCCAGGCGATAGAGCTTCTCGATCAAAGGGTAGTCGGGCCTATGGTTGAGGGATTGAAGAGCAGTGGCGGGGACTGGCGGGTGCTGCTGTTGCCTGATCATGCCACCCCGATATCTGTCAAGACTCATACAAGAGATCCTGTGCCGTTTGCTATCATGGGCGGCGGGATCAAGCCTGATGGGGTTCAGAGCTTTGATGAGAAGGAGGCGAAGTGGGGAGGATTTGGGGTAGTTGAGGCCACGGAGCTTATAGGGATTATGGTAAAAGGATGCGAATAACTTCCGCCAATAATATCATTTGGTTTGATTAATAGCTCCGCGAGCCATTCTGAATCAAGTCTATCCGTCTTGGCTCGAGAATGTCATCGAGTCTGAAACGCGTTAGCCAGAATGAACTCAAAGTCATCTTCCAATGCAAGAAAGATGAAGAACTTTAAAATTAAGATCTACTTTGCTAGAAAAGGCACTAGCAAATAAATGATATTGATGAAGTGCTTCACTCTTTCGATATGCCGTAAAACAGCTTTAAACTATCGAGGATTTCACGCAGATCTTCGTCTCTGCCGATGCCGATCCTTTCGGCTCCGGAAACTTTCAGCCTCGCAGCAAGCCTCATATCATTCTCTCTTGAGATACATTTATCCGCTATAGGATAGAATACAGTCTCTTCAGCCTCAATATGGTCTTTCATAAACGCAGCGTAAAATCTCAGCATATCGACCAGGTCCGAGGTAACATTGCCGTCATCGCCGCTATTATAATCCTCGATCAAACCTCGGATCGTTTTGGCGATGCCCCTTAAAGCATCATGATCTCCGGTCAGAATATTGATGGGATCTTCAGGCACGCCTATGTCTCGGAGAACAGGAAAGAATAGACTCTCCTCCTTTCCTTGGTGCATTCTCAGCACAAAATCCCTGTTAAACTCGAAGAGCCACTGCAGATCCTCGGCTCTTGCCCCCTTCATCGATGCCAGCCTATTGGCGATCTCCTCTATTATTGCCAGGAAGACCGCTATTTCCTTGTGCTCGTCCGTTAGACCCTCTGTTGACTCCATTCCTGCCTTTATATATGCGTTCCAAGATTATACGATTATCTTCTTTCCATCAATTTATCTGATTTATAAGTTTCTATGTTATAATTATCAAAATAATGATCGGGCTTGAGTTCTTTGTAGACGACGGTCTCATAAAGACCGTTCTTGAACCTACCTTAAACCAAATCGCAGTGATGGCCGTTATCGTAGCAATCATAACCATAGTCGTTTATTCCCTCAATAAGGAGCTGAAGGGGATTGGGCCGGAGGAAGCTGCCAAGGAAGAGAAGTTATATTGACAGATGATTGATCGGCCGCTAAATGAGCCTAGCATCATGGCAAAATGAATTCGACCGTCGGGGATTAGCTTATAACAAGGTTAATGTAATATGCATAATACTTCCTGGCCTAGGAAATCCGGTGATTGGAATGATTGAGAAGAGCGATGCCATGAAGACGCAGGAGAAATGGACAGAGGAACTTCTGAAAAATAGGCCGAAGCATAAAAAGGAAGGATTGCCGATCCAGCCATGGCATGTTCTTCTTGGCCTTGGAGCGATATTTGCATTGGTGCTCGTAATTAGCTCCTTAATACACCGCTAAATATACCAGGCGGTTTCAGAGATCTTATTTGCGCATATAGTTCTGATTATTTTGAGTTTTGGAGCGTTATCGGCCTATCAATGTCTAATATATTTTCAAATTGACTGCCACCAAAAATTAGTTATAAATGTTGAACAGACTAACTAAGGGGATTTTCATGCCCAAGATGGCGATAATTTATGCAAGCGGCCTCGGAAGGACAAAGCAGATGGCAGAGGCAATAGCAGAAGGCGCAAAGACAATAGAAGGAGTTGATATTGTCCTGAAGGATGCATACGATGCTTCACTTGAGGACATATCGAATGCGGATGCAATTCTATTGGGCGGATCTACTTATAACTATAAGTTGATCAAAGCCATGGACCCCTTCTTAAAAGAGATGGAGAAAGCGAACCTTAAGGGAAAAGTCGGAGTCGCCTTTGGCTCATTTGGATGGAGCGGTGAGGGTGTGCCGACCCTGATAAAAAGAATGCAATCATTCGGCATGAATGTCATTGAGCCGGGAACGACTGCTTATCAGGTGCCGAATAAAGAGGATATCGAGAGATGCTTCCGCCTTGGGAGAGCTGTGGCACAGGGAATCGCGGCATGATACTCTCCTGCATTCATTAATGAGTTTGGCATGTGTTTAGCCCTTAGTAATAATTCCCTTATGGATCATATCTCAATTCAACCAGGGCCTCTATATAATCAATGATCGAAGATGAGTTGAGTAGCTAAACACATACCTTTCTAGATAATGCTAAGATCCGCTCTGTCACTCACACGTAATTCCATTTCTGCGCCGTTTTAAATATGCATACCAGAAAATCATCAACAATGTTGCAGCCATAAACAAACTGAATATCACAAATATCGCCCTCATGCTTGAAATCAAATTCGTATAATTCTCCGGCGTGATCGCGTTTCCTCTCAGGAAGTGGGCAAATGCGATCGATATAAAGGCCATGCTCATTGTATTCCCTAAAAGCCTCATCATCTCCGCCAGGCTTCCCCCAAGCCCGTACATCTCCCGTGGAATGCAGCTTAGGACTGTCTTCACCATCGGTGGAGGAAATAGCGCACCTCCTATCACTATCAGCAGAAATCCAATCAAGGCCTCTGTTAGTGGCATGACTGGGCTGATGATCATAAACAGCAAAAGAAGTCCAAGAAGCGTGATCAGAATTCCCATCGATGCTATAAGATACGGCCTGAACCTGTCTGAAAGCCTGCCGGCAAAGCTCACCAGAGCCGCCATGATCAGTGTGAATACAAGGAGAACCAGGCCGACCTGGCGGGTATCAAATTCCAGGATGTACTGCAGGTAGAGGCTGAAGAGGAATATAACTCCAAAGGAGCCCGCGTTATAGGCGAGGACTGCTCCATTGGCCAGAGCAAAAGGCCGGTTTTTCGATAGAAGTCTCATATCGATGATCGGGCTCTTGCTGTGCCATTCCCGCCGGGCGAATACGATGAAGAAGATCAAACCTGCGATCAGCAGAAGAGCTCCCTCAAGCCCTGGAAGCTCTGAAAATCCTGCCACAATTGCAAAAAGCATGACGGCAATGAGAGCTGAGCCCGGCAGGTCCAGCTTTTGCCCTTTTGAGAGCGCGCATTCTACAGGCAGCTTAAGGCGCAGCAGTGCAATGACCAGAAGATCAATGGGCAGCGTCAGGAGGAAGAATCCGCGCCAGTTGACGTAATAGGTTAGAAGCCCTCCTATCTGGAAGCCCAAGGCAAAGCCCAGCAGGCTGGCCGAGATGTTTATGCCCAAAGCTTGGCCTCGCTCGCTTTGCGGAAGGGTGAGGCTCAAGAGAGCAAAAGAGGTGCCGAAGATCATTGCAGCCCCAACTCCTGTCAGAAATCTCGCTCCAATTAAAATTAGCGAGCTAGGGGCAAAGGCCGCCAGAAGCGCCGAGAAGAGATATATGTAGATCCCTGCTGTGAAAATCCTCTTGACGCCGAGGATATCTGCCGCTCTGCCGAAAGGAACAAGGAACATTGATGCTGCCAGAAAGAATGCGGTGGCAAGCTGGCTCATCTCAACGGCGCTCATTGAAAACTCCCTGCCGATGGCAGGAATGGCGACGATCAGAGACGAAACCATGAATGGAGCAAGGAAGGATCCACTCGCTGTTATCAGTAATATGGATTTTTTATCTGGATCGGCGGCCATATTATAATCACTTAAGCGTTAGTAATCCTATGAATAAACGCGTCACTCCAATAAAAATTTAGCTTCCGTCTCCACCAATACATACATTCAAAATAACGAACCAGGCTCGAACATACTCAACGCCTGCTTCAAATCATCCAAGAAACGATATCAACGCCGAAAGCGTCTCATTCGCATGGCTGATCCAGAACAAGTGCCCGGCACCGTTAATCTCCAACAGCCGAGCATTGGGAATTTGTCGGCTTAGAATCAGACTGTTTTCCGGAGGAATCAGGACATCCTTTTGGCCAGTGATTATCAGAGTCGGCGCCTTGATTGATGATATGCGTGAGTGAGAATCGTATGCTTTAAAGGCTGCAAGTTGAGCTTCATAGGCATGAAGCTGGCATGGATAGGCCATGTTTGCCTGGATCTTCCGCTCGATGATTTCCGGATGCGAATAGATGAACTCCGGAGGATAGCCTGCCGGAGCACTCCACCACAAAGCTCCCTGAAGAGTCAAATCGGTCCTCGGCGATAGATAAGCTTCGATCTCTGGGGCTGGCTTAATCTGCTTATCTCCATCGGCACGGCTACATCCCAGCACAAGATTTGACACTTTCTCGGAGTAATTCACGGCAATTTCCTGCGCGATCATGCTGCCCATGCTGACGCCGAAAATAGATGCCCGATTTAGTCCGATTGAATTCATTAGGCCAACGGTGTCGTTTGCCATCTGCTTTATGCTGTAGGGTCCTTGTGGCTGATCCGTCCTGCCGGAACCCCTGTTGTCAAACATGATAATCTGATAGTGCTTTGCCAGTTCTTGTGGAAGGATCCATCCCCAATCAAGGATATGGCCGCCCAGACCCATAATCAAAAGCAATGGTTCTCCTTGGCCATGGATCTCGTAATAAATACGAATGTTTCCTACATTTATGTATCCCATTTACTCAACCCCCTCGTTGCTCTGTGCCCCTCCTTGTCCCGCCAACAATTCGGGATGCGAGGCTTCATTATAATATCTTGCCATACTATTATTAATAATTAGGGCAACGTGAAAATAATAGTCGATAATCCGAAAGAAGCTTGTATCTCCTGTGCATTCTGAACACCTATGCGCAGCTTCATAGTCGTGGGCCATAAGGCCACCACGTCTCCTGATTTCTCCCTAGAGGATATCCCTGGCACATCAGGCCGCATGGATATCCTCTGCCGGTGCATCAATGCGGCTTTTATGCTCTCACACGGCATCCGGAAAGATGTAAACGTTTATCTTGTGCTTCTTGGAGGCGGGCATGCGAAAGTTCTGTGGCTTAAGGGCGATGAGCTAAAGCATCTTAATCCCGATGAGCGCACGACTGCTGCACTCATTAAACGGGCGCTGGCTGTTGTCGCAGGACCGGATTGGACAAAATCCACCCCCGGGATCTTCATACGCATCGGCAGTCTATCAGATGCACTGAAATCTCTGCAGGATAACAGGCTTTTCTACTTGCGAGAGAACGGCATGGATATTCGCAATATCAGTAACAGCAGCACTTTGGATAATGTGGCCTTCATCCTGGGGGACCATACCGGAATGACGCCGGAGGAAGAATGCCTGATCAATCAGGCTCGAGCCGAGACGATCTCAATCGGCCCAACAAGCCTTCATGCCGATCATTGCATAGCCATTATAAATAATGAATTTGATCGTAGGATTTGAAAGAGATATGGATTCGATGAGTTCTGAGACTATCAGTTTAGAGAATATAGAAGAGGATATCTTAAAGATGGCCAGAAGGATAATCAAGCTCGGACCGATCTGCGATAGCTGTCTCGGACGGCAGTTCGCAATGCTCTCAACGGGTCTTACAAACGCCGAGCGCGGAAGGTCGGTAAAAACAGTGCTCGCAATGCAAGGATCATCTGCAGATGATAAAGCCCTGCTCGAGGATCTTGCGCCCAGCTCAAGCAGCGCGAGGCTTAAGCTCGGACTGAGAAGAGAGGAATCGAAATGCTGGGTCTGCCTGGGTGAAATGGCGCCCGATAACCTGATGGCTTGGGCAGACAGAGCGGTCCAGGCCCTTGAGGGCTGGGATTACGATACATTTCTTGTGGGCACAAAGATGAGCGGCCTTCTTGCCGAGACTGAGGAACTGCTCCTCGCAGATGGCGGATCCAAACATGCAGAGCCCTTTAAATCTGAGCTTAATCGCGAGATTGGGAAGCTAATTGCAGCGAGAACAGGAAAGAAGGCCGATTTAAAGAAGCCTGACATCATTGTTCACTTGAACCTGGAGAGAAGTGAAGTTGAGCTCCAGATTGCCTCTATATTCTTCTATGGCCGATACAAGAAATTTGTTCGCGGAATACCTCAAACCAGGTGGCCTTGTCGCATCTGTCATGGGAAAGGGTGCCCACACTGCAGTGGAACCGGAAGGATGTACCAGGAATCGGTGGATGAACTCATCCGTCCCTCTGTAATGGATACAAGCCTTGCGGAGGATACAGTCTTCCACGGCGCAGGTCGCGAGGATATTGATGCCCTCATGCTCGGAACCGGAAGGCCCTTCATAGTCGAGGCTGTACGTCCACGAAAACGGGAGGTTGATCCTGCGATGCTCCAAGAGAAAATCAACTGCAGGACGGCAGGAAAGGTAGAAGTCGTGGAGCTTCGGCATGCTGATGCCGAAGAGGTGGAACGCCTCAAAGAGGCGGCCTTCGGAAAGACCTATTCTGCCCTGGTTGAGTTCGGGGTGGAAGTAGCGGAAGAAAAGCTTAAATTGGTGCTCAATGAATTGGTAGGGTCTGTTGATCAGCGTACGCCAACGCGCGTCTCTCACCGAAGAGCAGATAAACTCAGAGTAAGAAATGTATACGATGTAGATCTAATTGAGTTTGCAGGCCGCAGAGCTCGGATAATTATAAGAGGCGATAGCGGCCTCTATATAAAGGAGCTCATCTCGGGAGATGGCGGCAGGACTCACCCGAATCTTGCAGATGGCCTTGGAGTTGACGCGAGGGTTGTAGAGCTAGACGTAGTGGATGTAGGTGGAGAATTAAATGGGACATAATCATGGGATGCGAAGGAAAACAAGATACAAATTGAGCAAATCAGTCAGGGCTAGAGGCATTTCACCAGTTGTCAGGGCAATACAGGAGTTTCTACCCGGCGAGAAGGTCCATGTCCTCCTCGATCCAAGCAAGCATAAGGGAATGCCTCATCCCAAGTTCCACGGCAGGACGGGAGAGATCACAGGAAAGAGAGGCAGGGCCTTTGTTCTCAAGATCACAGATGGCGATTCAACTAAGACTCTGATAGCACTGCCAGAACATTTAGTCGCTCAGAACAAATGAAGTAATACGCTTCTGAATAAATGATAGTCAAGAATATAATGAAGGAGGAACTCCTGACGCTGGCTGAGGTCAAGGAGATCCTCGATCAGATCAAGCTCAGTAGAGCCGATGAAGAGGAACTTGGCTATGAGCTCCGGCGAGCAATGAGGCATGCTGAGCTTTTTGCCAAAGGATCTGCGGAGGAAAGCAGGGGCATAGTAGAGGAGCTTTTAAAGCTCGAGAAGATGACGCCGGAGATAGCCATCAAGATTGCTGATATCAGACCGAAGACGAAGGACGAACTCAGAGCAATATACGCTAAAGAACGGTTTACTCTCAGCGAAGAAGAACTCGAAAGGATTTTAGATATCGCACTGCGGGGGTAGGGTAGCTTGGCTGAGGGGAGACCTCCTAAAAAGGAAGAAGTAGCTCGCATTCTCGATTATCTTCCTTATGGACGCATCCCCGACTCCAGGAGCTACCAGAAGCAGCCACTTATCCAGGGCGTCGGCGAGGCAAATTTCGTCCTCATGGAGATGACCCCAAAAGAAGGCATTATTCCCAAAGTAGGGGATCGGGTTTACATCGGCAGTGGTGAGCGGGATGTAATAGATCATGTTAATCGCAGGATCTATTATGAGGAGCTGTCCAATAATGCGAAGATTGAGCTGCCCTTTGAGATCCAGAAGATTGTGCTGGATAATGAGCCGAGATTCATCCGGTTTTTCAACGAGGCCTGGCCGATCACTACGAGGATGCATGCACTTGAGCTCCTGCCCGGCATAGGCAAGAAGCTGATGTGGGCGATCTTAAATGAGCGCAAGAAGGGGCCATTCAAGAGCTTTAAAGACCTCACCGAGAGGGTCAAAGGTCTCCACTATCCTGAACGGCTATTGGCCAAGCGCATTGAGGACGAGCTGATGGATGACAAGATCAAGTACAGGATCTTTACAACTCTCCCCCGTGTAAGATGAAGAAAGGACAGCACTTCATCATCGATCAGTCCCTTCTGGAGCGGATTGCTGATTATGCAGAGCTTACACGAAGTGATCGGGTTTTAGAGGTAGGTCCAGGGACCGGAAATCTTACCAAGGTTATTGCCTCCCGAGCAGGTCAGGTATATGCCATCGAGGTCGATCCCGGCTTGGCAGCTGACCTTCGGGGCAGATTTCCGAATGTGGATGCAGTAAAAGGAGACGCTTCTAGGATTGATCTCCCGGAGTATAACAAAATAGTCTCAAACCTGCCGTATCAGATATCTTCGAAGATAACCCTTCGGTTTCTGAGCAGGCCATTCGAGCTTATGGTACTTATGTATCAGCACGAGTTTGCAAAACGCATGCTTGCGAAGCCCGGCACGAATGGATACGGCAGGATGGCGATGATTGCAGGCTATCTTAGCCGTGCAGAGCTTCTGGAGGTTGTGCCTCGTTCTGCCTTCAGGCCTGTGCCCGCTGTGAAATCAGCGGTGGTCCGGCTCCGGCCCAGAGAGCATGATGTGGATGCTGCGGAGTTCATCAAATTCGCAGAGGGGCTTTTCGGCAATCGAAGAAAAAAGATTAAGAAAACCCTGCTGGCCATGGGCATTTCCAGAGAGCGGCTGACAGAACTGGATGCGTCTCTTCTGGATATGCGGCCTGAGGAGCTGATACCGGATGAGGCAGCTGGGCTTGCAAAAGCGATATTCGATGAGAATCCTGATACATCCAGCTAAGCTGGGAAAGGCTTTGATAGCTATAATGCTATCGTCGAGGCAGATGGCCAAAGATACCGCTTTTATGCCTATTTTCAACATGTATTCAATTCAGAATAATAGTAATGATAATAAATTCTCGCCAATTTTGGCACGACAAGCGTAAGGTTTATATTCGTCTAATGTCGTAATACAGTAAATGCTGCACTATAATGCAGCCCCGGGTAGGAGAGTGGGGTCTCCTCTTTACTGCTTATTTTGTATTTTAATCGAAGGTTATTAAATAATTTCCGTGCCAGGCTATGACATAGCATACTTCTTATACTTCCAGATACATCCCCCAATCATGATAGCATCGGTCGAGCGCTCCGATATTTCGGGCGAGGTTTACGCTCCGCCCTCAAAGAGTTATACTCACAGGGCTATTCTGATCACTGCTCTAGGACCTGGCGGGACTGTTTTGAGGCCACTAATTTCCGCGGATACAAGGGCTACAATTGCAGCATCTGAGGCATTCGGAGCCAAAGTTTCATTGAACGAAGATATAAATATTCAGGGAGTTTCAGATAAGCCCCAGACCCCAGAGGATGTAATCAATGTTCTGAACTCAGGGACTACGCTCCGCTTCTGCTCCGCAGTGGCAGCCCTGACGGATGGCGCTGTGCTTACTGGAGACGCCTCAATTCGTTCAAGGCCTAATGGGCCGCTGCTCAGCGCATTGAATGATCTGGGGGCAGCCGCATTTTCCATACGGAAAAATGGAAAAGCGCCTCTTGTGGTCCAAGGAAAAATTAAGGGCGGGGTCGCAAGGCTCAATGGCGGGGTAAGTTCCCAGTTTCTTTCGGCGTTGCTGATTGCAGCGCCTTTAGCGGAGGGAGATAGCAGGATCATAATCGACGGGGAGCTGAAATCTAGGCCGTATGCCGAGATAACTTTGGATATGCTCCGGGATGGAGGGGTACACGTTGATGCTCAGGCCCAGGAGTTCTTTGTGCCTGGCAATCAGATGTACAACCTGAGAGGCTACACAATTCCGGGTGACTTCTCTTCGGCCTCATATCCTCTGGCTGCGGCAGCAGCTACAGGTGGCGAAGTAACAGTGAAGGGAATCCTGCCGTCCCGCCAGGGAGACTCTGCCATCATCGATATTCTGGCAAAGATGGGTGCAGAGGTATCCTGGGATAGGGAGTCGGGCGATCTGAAGATCAAAGGAGGCAAGCTGAAAGGGATTAATATAGATGCGAGCCTTACGCCCGATTTAGTTCCGACGATAGCGGTGCTTGGCGCTGTTGCAAAAGGAAAGACTGTTGTGTATAATGCAGAGCATGTACGCCATAAAGAGACTGACCGCCTGCATGCTATGGCAACTGAGCTCGGCAAGATGGGTGCAAATATCAGCGAGCGCCCCGACGGCTTTGAAATAATAGGTGGAAAGCTGCATGGAGCGGATGTGGACGGCTATAACGATCACAGGCTCGTAATGGCATTGACGATTGCAGGCATTGTTGCAGGCGGAACCAGGATTAAAACAGCTGAGACGGTGGATGTCTCATATCCCGGATTCTTCGATGCCATGAGGAGCCTCGGCGTGAATGCCACTTTGAGCGGAGGATGTATAGGGGAGTTGGGGGTATACCACAAATTACGAGATATGTGACGAGACCTGCCATGAGACATATCATAAGTCTTATGTATGAAGAGTAGCGTTTTTGTTTAGTCCGAGAAAAACGCCCCACGATGTGTTGAGGGGCGGCGCTGGCATAATGTCCAGGGCTGCTTCAGAGGGCAAACTTCTGGAGGAATAAATTGGCAAGAGATAAACCCAAGAAGACTGATGAGAAGTCAAAGAAGGCAGCAGATGCCGATGAACTCAAGCATATAGTTCGCATATTGAATACCGACCTGGAAGGCAAGAGGCAGGTTCAGATGGCTCTGGAGGCTATAGAGGGGGTGGGCCGCAGGACTGCAAGGATTTTTGCCGAAAAGGCAAAAGTTGATCCTTATGCCACGCTGGGTCGACTCCCTGATGATCAGATAGATGCTCTGAAGAGGGTAATAGAGCAAGAGGCAGTTCAGACGCTGCCTGTCTGGATGATGAACAGACGCGAGGATATAGGAACCGGCGCGAACAGGCACGTCATGGGCATGGATCTCACCATGGCCGTGAGAGAAGATATCGACCTCATGAAGAAAATGAGGAGCTATAAGGGAATCAGACATGAACGCGGCCTTCGTGTCAGAGGGCAGCGCACAAGATCCACAGGAAGAACAGGCGCAATTGTTGGCGTGAGTCGAAAGAAGGAAGGAGCGGCTGCACCTGCTGCAGCGCCAGCCAAGAAGGAGTAGTGATTTCTGATGGGATATCCAGGCAAGAACCGCAAGATGTATAGCAGGCCACGCACTCCCTGGCAGGCTGATAGAATCGCTTCCGAGGTGGAGCTGGTAAAGGCCTTTGGGCTCCGCAACAAGAGAGAGCTGTGGAAGGCTCAAGCATTTCTGAGAAAGTACAGGCACTCGAGCAGAAATCTGCTCGCAGCTGTTGCAGTAGGCCAGGCGCCTCCTGAGGCTGAGGCCATTCTTAACAGACTTAAGAGATTGGGCTTGCTTAAGGAAGAGGGCGATCTTGATGCCATTCTCTCCATGAAGGTGACTGATATCCTGGAGAGGAGACTGCAGACTCAGGTCTACCGTCAGGGACTTGCCAATACGCTGAGGCAGTCCAGGCAATTCATAACCCATGGCCATATTCAGGTATCGGGCCGGAAGGTAACTGTGCCGAGCTATCTTGTGAGGCGCGGCGAGGAGATGACCATAGATTATTATATCGGATCGCCTATGGCCCAGGAAGGCCATCCGGAGAGGGCATCCAAGACACCCAGGGTGGAAGGATAAATGGCAGATGGTAAGTGGGGCATTGCCCATATATTTTCGTCCTTCAACAATACCATTATCACAATTACCGACCTGACTGGAGCCGAGACATTGGCCAAGATCTCAGGCGGAATGGTCGTTAAGGCGGCGAGGGATGAGAGTTCACCCTACACAGCCATGCAGATGGCTATGCAGGTTGCAGAGGCCGTTAAGGATAAGGGCCTTGTAGGCGTACATGTCAAGGTTCGAGCGCCGGGCGGGAACAGACAGAGGTCTCCCGGACCAGGTGCTCAGGCATCCATAAGGGCACTGGCAAGAGCAGGACTGAGAATCGGCAGGATAGAAGATGTGACCCCAATCCCACACGACGGCACAAAGCCGAAGGGTGGAAAGAGGGGTCGAAGGGTGTAAGTTTGAAGCTCGAGCTGATTGAGCTGAGGGAGGATCGGATAAGGTTCCTCCTCAGCGGCGTCACAGTCGCTTTTGCGAACGGAATTCGCCGGGCCTGCATGAGCGAAGTGCCAGTTCTTGCGATAGACGACATAAGCATATACGATAACACATCGGTACTGTTCGATGAGCAGGTCTCTCTCAGGCTTGGGCTTGTGCCTCTGCAGGCAGAGGATCTTGACCAGTTCTCGAGGCCTGAGGAGTGCCAGTGCGAAGGTGCCGGCTGCCCAGGGTGCCGAATAGAATTCATGCTTTCGGCAGAAGGGCCGGGGACAGTCTACTCAAAGGATATCCAGTTTACAGACGCAAGCGTTAAGCCGGCATTTGATATGATACCTCTGGTCATTCTTGGGGAAGGCGAGAAGCTGGTGATAGAGGGTTCTGCTACAAAGCGTGTGGGCAAGGATCATGCCAAGTGGCAGTCTGGAACACTTTGCGGCTACAAGAATCTGCCGAATATAGAGATCGGTGCCTGCACAGGATGCGGGAAATGTGTCGAGGTCTGCCCGAGGAACGTGCTCGTCATGGAAGATGGAAGAGCGAAAGCTACAAATACGGTGGAATGCTCTCTCTGCAAGCTCTGCATTGAAGCGTGTGAGGCGGGAGTGATGAAAGTCACGCCTGTTCTCGACAGCTTTGTGGTGAGCGTAGAGAGCAGCGGATCGCTGCCTGCCAAAGAGCTGGTGTCCAGAGCATCGGACGAGATCAGGAAGAGGGCAGAGGCACTGGATGCGAAGCTGGCAGAGCTGACGTAAGACATAAGTGATGATCGGCTAAAAGGCTACAAAGGCGAAGGAAAAAGCCGATCAAAAACCCTTCTAACTAAAAAGCGGGGGTTGCCAAGCCAGGTCAAAGGCGCAGGGTTGAGGGCCCTGTCACGTAGGTGTTCGCGGGTTCGAATCCCGTCCCCCGCATG
>JBHGAU010000044.1:0-22268 GCA_041946675.1 Methanotrichaceae archaeon
GGTAATTAGATGGTAGAGGTGTTCAAAGGTACAACTACGGTAGGTGTACTCTGCGATGGTGGTGTTGTCCTCGCATCAGAGAGTCGTGCTACCATGGGCAATTTTATAGCCAGCACTACAGCCAAGAAGATCTATCAGGTCGATGATTTAATAGGAATGACTACAGCAGGCGTAGTAGGCGATGCACAGGCGCTTGTTCGAATGGTTCAGGTCGAATCAAGGCTTTACAGGATGCAGAGGGGCGAGCCAATGACTGTGAAAGCCCTAACTACGATGCTATCCAATGTTCTCTCCTCAAGGAGATACTACCCGTTCTATGTACAGCTCCTCGTGGGCGGCGTGGACAGATATGGACCCAAATTATATTCGCTTGATGCTCTGGGCGGCCAGATTGAGGAGAGGAAGGTGGTCTCAACAGGATCTGGATCGCCTATAGCTTATGGAGTTCTTGAGTCGATGTACCGCCCGGGCATAAGCATCGAGGAAGGAACTACACTAGCAGCCAGAGCCATACATAATGCCATGAAGAGGGACTCTGCATCGGGCAATAAGATAGAACTCGTCAGGATCACCAGAGATAAATATGAGGAGGTCGGCGAGCTAGAGAACCAGGAGATAATGAAACTACTTTAACTTTTTTGGGTGTGTTCTATTGTCAGTTGAAGAGGTACTTTTTGAGCTTAAGCGGAAAGTGCAGAGCAAGCTGCCGCCGGATATAAATGTAACTGGCCTCGAGTTCGAGGGTCCAGAGCTGGTTATCTATACAGATGACCCGAAGCGCCTAGCGGACGACGGTGAGATCATCAGATCATTGGCAAAGGATCTTCGAAAGCGCGTCGTTGTAAGACCTGACCTTAAGGTGCTGGCTGAACCTGAAGCAGCCATAAAGAAGATTCAGGAGGTTGTGCCAAAAGAGGCAGCAATCTCCGATTATTTCTTTGATGGTGAAACAGGGGAGGTTGTGATCGAGGCAGAAAAGCCCGGCCTTGTCATAGGCCGCCATGGCGCCACTTTGCGCGAGATAACTAAAATGATAGGCTGGACCCCAAAGGTTGTCAGAACACCGCCTGTACGTTCATCAACAATTGCGAACATAAAGGATTACCTGAGAAGCGTACAAAATGAACGCAAGAACATATTAAGAACAGTGGGCAGAAAAATACACAGAGACCTAGCTTCAAAAGATCAGTGGGTGAGGATATCAACCCTCGGCGGATGCCGAGAGGTTGGGAGGAGCTGCATGCTTCTGTCAACGCCCGAGTCCAGAATAATCATCGACTGCGGCATAAACGTAGGTTCAGATGATTCTGCCACGCCGTTCCTCTACGTTCCTGAGGTTTATCCTCTTAACCAGATCGATGCAGTTGTTCTTACACATGCCCATCTCGATCATGCCGGCCTTGTGCCAATGCTTTACAAGTATGGTTATGAAGGGCCTATTTACTGCACACCGCCCACACGTGACCTCTTCGTGCTGCTTCAATTAGATTATATAGAGGTGGCAGGGCGTGAAGGAAAAAGGCTGCCTTATGATTCCAGCATGATCCGCCAGGCTCTGAAGCATACCATTACCCTCAACTATGGGGATGTTACGGATATCGCTCCAGATACCAAGCTCACTATGCATAACGCCGGCCACATCCTTGGATCATCCATTGCACACTTCCATATCGGGGATGGGCTTTACAATGTGGCATTCACAGGCGATTTCAAATTCGAAAGGACCCGACTCTTTGATCCTGCAGTAAGCACCTTCCCGAGGCTTGAGACGCTTATAACAGAGGCTACCTATGGCGGAGCCAACAGTCTGCAGCCGTCCCGCAAGGATGCCGAGCTTAATCTCTTAAGCGTCGTTCGTGATACCATTAAACGGGGCGGAAAGGTCGTAATTCCAGCATTTGCCGTAGGCAGAAGCCAGGAGGTCATGGTGGTCCTGGAGGAGGCGATACGCAGGAAGTCGATTGATGAGGTGCCTGTCTATCTGGACGGCATGATTTATGAGGCGACTGCGATTCATACGACTTACCCCGAATACCTGAACAATGATCTAAGAGAGCTTATATTCCATAAAGGCATCAATCCTTTCCTCTCAGAGTGCTTTGTCCAGGTTGAAACCCCCAGCCAGAGAACCGACATAATTGATGGGCCTCCGTGTGTCATACTTGCGACAAGCGGCATGCTTAACGGTGGGCCTGTAATGGAATACCTGAAGAGGCTTGGACCTGATGAGAGGAACACTCTTGTCATAGTCGGATACCAGGCGGAAGGCACTCTGGGTAGACGCATCCAGAAGGGCTGGAAGGAACTTCCATTATCTGTAGAGGGCAAGACTCAAACTGTAAAGATCAATCTTGAGGTGACAACTGTGGATGGCTTCTCAGGACATTCCGATAGAAATCAGCTCATGGAGTATATCCGCAGGGTATACCCGAAGCCCGGACGTGTTCTAACGAACCATGGTGATGAAGCATACTGCCTTGATCTGGCAAGCTCTGTTTACAAGAGGTACAGGATTCCTACTATGGCTCCTATGAACCTGGAGACTATTAGGATGATCTGAGGTATACATTTACCGGATTTCATCTTCGAGGGGATAAAAATTCAGATATATCGCGTAATGTTCCTCAAAAGCCTTATCAAATTTGAAGGATGATGCCCAAAGGAGAAACTTTTGTGAACGGAAAGAGAACTAGAATCATCAATGATCCCTCCGACCTCGTACCACTTCTGCAGGCATTCGGCTCGGAGGTTCACAAAAAGGTCTTCGATGAGCTTTGTAAAGGCTGGCATACTGAAGCTGAGCTTACTTCCGCCGTTGGAGATAAGAGCACTGTTCATAGAAGCGTGGCTCTTCTTCGAAAGAGCGGTCTGATTGAGACCAAGTGGCGTGCTCCAGAGGCTGGAGAAAGCCCTGAAAAGGAGTATCATTCCACATATTCCCGGATCCAGGCCAGCTTTGGTGCTTCCATGCAGGACCTGAGCGAGATCATCCGTTTGACCTTCATGTCAGATGAAGACCTGCGCGATGTAATTGAGAATCTGCAAAAGCAGGTAATGGCAGGCAACAACTCACTATCCAATCTATCAAGAGAGATGAATCTAAGTCAGGTTTTTCTGAAGGGTGTTGCAAAGAGAGCTGAAAATCTGGCAGTGAGGGGTCAGAGAATAGAGCTTTATGATGAGGAGCACTGAAATATCAAGATGACCAGCGTCCTCCAAAGCAAGCGAGCAAGCTCTCGCTTTCAGATACTCGTCGAGATAGCGGCACACCAGCCTAATCTGCGCCAGAAGGAGGTCGCTGACCGGCTGGGGGTTACTCCCCAGGCGATCTCTGAATATATCAAAGAGCTTGTGGCAGACGGGCTTGTCACCACAGACGGCAGAATGCGTTATAATATTACCAAAGAGGGCGTCGAATGGCTCCTGGAAAGTGCGAACGAGCTGAAGCGTTACGCCCGAGTGGTTATGGAGGAGGTAATTGCCCATGTCTCTGTCTGGACCGCAATAGCCGAGATCGATCTATCGGAGGGCGATAGGGTATCGCTGGAAATGAGGGATGGCCTCCTCTATGCGAGCAAGAAGACGGATACAGATGCGAGCGGCATAACCATATTCGATGCAAAGGCCGGCGAAGATGTCGGAATATCCGACCTGCACGGACTTATCAGCCTTGAAGAAGGAAAGATAACGGTGTGCAAAGTGCCGCGCTCTCAGTTAGGCGGCTCGCGTAAAGTTGATCTGGATGCTTTATCGAGGATTCTACAGAAAAATAGGATAGTTGGCTGTCTTGGGATAGAGGCTCTTGTGGCGCTCAGAAAGGTGGGACGTGAGCCTGATGTTATATTCGGAGCGAAAGAGTCGGCCGTAGAGTCGGCTTATCATGGAATCAGCTCTCTGGTTGTAAGCGTTGATGAACAGATTCCGAGTCTGCTCAACCGTCTGGAATCAGAGGGCCTGAAATACGAGCTTATTGATCTTACTTTAGGGTCAACTACCGCCCACTAAAGTGGCTGGCTTGTAGCTACCGATTAGCGTGCTACATTCGGCTGGTTGACGCTGGATGGCGAATCCTGGGATTTCTCCGGCAGCCTGTCTCAAGGCGAGAGCTTACGCCGTTACAGGGTACAATGAATACACTACATCCCGCTACGTTGCCGCAGTTATATGCCCTGAAACGGTTGATTCACGTTCACCGTCTCTATGCAAGTAGATCTTGCAGTGCCCTCCCCACCTTTCCGAAGAAAGCGTGAATCTGTTTCCTGAGCTGGATCAGGGGACTGAATAGGAGATTGTCATGAAAGAATATATTGCTGATCTAAATGGTGTAAAAGTAACCATCGAGGTGCTCTACATCCCCAGCCTGGAGGCTGAAGTCTTTCGTCCCTCGTACTCCCCACGGAGATAAAATGGCTTTTCAAGTTTTGGCAAAGGCTGATCGTTCGAGAATAATGCTGCTACCATTACGTGACGGCAAAACGCTATTTGAGGGCTATTTAAGGCTGAAGGATATGCCCCAGGGACCGAGGGTCGGCAAGTTCCTCATCAAGAAGGATACAGAGAAGTATCTTCCTCCTGAGGATGGACTGAAGCTGCTTAAAAAAGCAAGCGCCATCTACCTGGCCCATGGAGACGAGACGCTTGAGAGCAAGTTTCTGGAGCTTCTTAAGGCGTTCCAACTGGACTGTCGCCGTGTGAGCGTGTGCAACCACTGCCTTGGAGAGCATAGAGTAACCTATGTCGGCAAGGATGCCATAACTTATAAAGGAGCAAGGATCTGCGAGAACTGCGCAGCTGCCGAGCTCGTACGTGAGGCGAATTTCCGGGGCATAAGCCGGGCAGGCAAATCTCACTTAGCGCGTATTCTTAAGAAGAGGCGCAATCTGGACGATGTTCTGAAGCTACTGTCGCTCGAAAAGCTGGACCCTGAGCTGACGAGGTTCGATGTTATACCGGCCAGCCGTGAAGAGGCAACGCTTGACCTGGGTGATATAGAGCTTCCAGAAGCGTTTATGGCAATGCTCAGGAAAAGGCTCGCAAAGCTTCTGCCGGTCCAATCAAGATCAATACGTTCTGGTCTCCTCGAAGGCAAGAATCAGCTTGTTGTATCCGCCACAGCTACAGGCAAAAGCCTGATAGGCGAGCTGGCAGGTATCAAGAACCTGATCGAAGGAAAGGGTAAGCTTCTCTTTCTTGTCCCGCTGGTGGCCCTGGCAAACCAGAAGTATGACCAGCTGTCAGCCTATGGTGAATTAGGATTCTCCACATCAATTCGAGTAGGCGTCAGCAGAATAAAGCTCGGCCACGGCAGAAGGATGCGCCAGGATCTGAATGCCGATATAATTGCAGGGACCTATGAGGGCATAGATCAGGTGATCAGAACCAGAAGAAGCCTTGGAAAGATCGGCACTGTAGTAATAGATGAGGTGCATATGCTGGAGGATGCCGAGCGCGGACATCGACTCGCAGGCATGATCGCCAGGCTGAAGCTTGTTGCTCCAGAGGCGCAGTTCATATTCCTATCGGCTACAGTCGGCAATCCTGCAGCGCTTGCCAAACGGTTAGGGGCAACTCTTGTTGAGTACGAGGTCAGGCCAGTTCCCATAGAGCGCCACCTGATATTCTCCTCTGGAGCCGAAAAGAGAAGGCTGATGAGAGACCTGGTGAGAGATGCAGAGCGTCATACATCCTCCACAGGTTACCACGGCCAGACGATAATATTCACAAACTCAAGGAAGAACTGCTATAATCTTGCGCAATCAATACAAGGCGCTGCAGCTTATCATGCGGGTCTTCAATACTACGAGCGCAAGAAGATCGAAGAGCTGTTCGGACAGGGAAAAATAAATACAGTCGTTACTACAGCAGCACTCGCTGCGGGCGTTGACTTTCCTGCCTCGCAGGTGATCTTTGAATCTCTCGCTATGGGAATAGAATGGCTGAACGTTCACGAGTTCAACCAGATGCTCGGGCGAGCAGGCCGTCCCGGTTATCACGATAAGGGTTTAGTCTATATCCTCGCTGAGCCGGGTAGAAGATTCTCGTCTTCAAAGGGCGAGACGGAAGATGAAGTGGCTCTGGCGCTGCTTCATGGAGAGATGGAAAATGTGGCTCCTGAATATTCCGAAGATCAGCAGCTCGAGGAGGTCCTGGCAAATGCAGTGATAGCACGGTCACGCCAGGAGCTCGAGCGCTTACATAAGCTGACGCTGGGGCTGGATGATTTGGACTCATCTTTGAAAACCCTTGTGAAGACTGGGCTTGTAAAAGGAATTGAGCCGACAAAGCTTGGTGCTGTGGCTGCAGCCCATTTCCTCACGCCGGATCAGGCAAAGCTGATAGCTGAGCAGCTTGAGAAGGGCATATCGCCGCTCGATGTGGCCGTGAGTCTGGAGAGCTTCGAAGATCTATATCTCAAGTTTGCCGAGCGCATATCGATAGTTCTGAAGATGAACATCTCCCAGAGGGCACTTCACGGCTCGTTCCTGGACCTTCTGAGCAGCGCCGATCTAAATGATCTCGAAAGAAAGATCCAGAAGCAATGCCTTGATTTTGCAAAGGATTTCCTGCGGTGTACCTGCATGGATACACCCTACTGCGGCTGCCCCCAGAAGAATATCTCAATGAGGATACTCGAGCTGAGGGCTGAAGGCCTAAATCCGGCGGAGATTATAGATGATTTCAGCGACAAATATGGGATGTATGCATACCAGGGAGATCTGATAAACTACCTGGACCAGATCGTGCGCTACCTGGAGGCAATCGAGGCTGTGGCTCGGGTGCTGGGCAAGGCTGAGGCTGCGAAGGAGGCGGGGGAGATGAGGGGGAGGATTGAAGGGGAATAACTATCTTAGCCTTGGGTGGAATTCATCCACTCTGTGGAATTCATCCTGGCCTTTTCTGCCCCTCCGCATACCACTTCAAACCACACCTCTGTGCTGTTCAGCCCTGTATACAGATCATTTCTTGCCCGAACCATCCAGAAGAAGTCGATATCCTCGAATGGAAGAATTATCGGTGAGGGCAAATAGCATCTATAGCCCTGAGTTACAGCCTCAGCTGGAAAAGTATCATTGAAGATGAGAGCAGTTTCGTTTTCTATATATAGGTCGTATTCAGTTGCGCCCGGCACAGCCGTCCATACGAAGGTCGGAGTGCGGGTTGCGATAAGACCACGCGGCGATATCGGACTCGGTCTGCTTGGCACCCTGATCGATACCGTGAAGGCCATCAAATTGCTCCAGGACCCTGGTCCCAGGCAGTTCCCTGCTTGAATCCACCATCTGTAGTTGCCGGGAAGAAGGGCTATATTTGGCTGTATAACGGCTCCCTGAGGAGTCACTACATCAGTTGCATCATACCATTCATCTATTACAGCCTTGTTGGGATTAGTCATATTCACAACTTTTAGGTGATATCGAGTGGCTCCAGCCACAGGATTCCAGATATAGATGGGTTTGCTGGTCCCTATAGTTCCTCTTGGCGACACTAAAGTCGGTTTTCCGGGAAACGTCTTGGAGGTACAGACTTCAAAGGCCATCTGGTCGCTCGGAACAGGACCCGCAGGGTCCCAGGTCTGGACCAGCCACCTATAAATGCCGGGCTTGAGAGTGATTGATGGCGTCACGCTTATTCTCGATGCCACAGGCACAAGCTCATCTGCCTTATACCATTGATTGAATACAACCGCATTATTTGAATCTAGCACCCTCAAATTATAAAAAACTACAGTTGTAACTTTAGACCAAACATAAGTAGGGCTTCCTGTAGACAAAACACCCGAGGGCGAATAGAGAGTAGCCTTATCAGCCACTGCAAGCGAGGCACCTACCATTACGCTGCCATTGTTAAAGTAGTTAGCCGAATAATTATCACTGCCATTTATCCCTACCGGAGTATTATCATCTATCTGAGGCGGCTCGCTGGCAGAAGACGCGCCTATGGTCAATGATAGCAAAAGTATTCCTGTAAGCATGACCGATATAAATTTTTTATAGTCTAATTCCCCTATACACATGAGATCTACTCCTTTTTGCCATAATCATAGATTGTAGACAGTAAATATATATTTTTCCATCTAAGGGCTTTTGCTTCAAAGTCGAAAGACAAAGTTAACGCAGCATCCTGCGATATAGCAGGAGTTAAGCCGGAAGAAAAATATTAAAACAATAGAAAGAAAATTTGCATATACATTTCTTACGGGACTCTTATGCTGCTTGACGAAGCAGATGGCGGGATTGTATAAGATTAAGATCTCCTGAAGACAGCTCTCGAGATACCGAGATCTCAGTGTGTGATAAGCGTAGTTACAAGCGCTCGAAGATCAGGCTCCTCTTTAAACTCGTGGATGCTCTCAATATCATCCAGGGAGTAATAGGCAGGATGGGCAATTTTAGGATTCAGAAGGATATAGAGGCCATCATCATTCAGTTCGGTATAGTATTTGTAGAGCACTCCCCTGACCAGCTCTGGTTTATCTCTCAGCTTCACCAATATGGGCTTGCGTCTATTCCTGATGCAGAAGTTATAGAATGCATCCAGGCTTCCACCATTATACCAGCTAGAGATCTTCATTTTATCACACCCCTTAGGCAGCCAGATGGTGCGTACAGAACATCTGCCGCCCCTTCGGAAGGCCATCTGGCTTCGCGGAATATAAAGATGTTGTATATATTTAAATTTGCATAAAATACATTTTCTTTTTTATAATACTGATTGATGAAGTCACGACCTGGGATGGTATCGGTTAATTTAAATATGCGTAGATTTTCCCTGACGGTGGAAACGGCATCTTTATAAGCATTATAGCGCTAAAATAGGCGAAATTCATCCTGATGTATTTGAAAGACTCTTAAATGTGCAGATCGGTCACATATGTTATTTTATGGGATTTGACATATCATTTATTCCGTAGATGTTAAAACCTCCTCCGCAATAATCGCAGGAGCAGAGATTCCTGAGCTATCGCTATCTTATCCATCAGACATTAGCAGCAGTAATTGTAATATCCAATAAAACAATATCAAATGTAAATATGAACCCAAGCCAAGCAGTTTACCTCGGCCTCAAGCGCGCGAGAATAGACTTCATCGCATCCGTGCCCTGTATAAATTTATGTGATCTTTTGAAGCTGGTAGGTTCAGATTCAAAGATTATCCACATCCCAGTCACTCGCGAAGAGGAAGGCGTTGGACTCTGCGCAGGCGCCTGGATGGGCTGCAGGCGCACCTGCCTGCTCATGCAGAACTCGGGCCTTGGAAACAGCATCAATGCCCTGGCATCGCTTGACTTGCTTTATAAAATTCCTCTGCTCATGCTGCTCAGCCATCGCGGAAGCGCGGGCGAGACCATTTCAGGCCAGATCCCAATGGGCCGGCTTACCACAAAGCTATTGGATGCAATGGAGATTCCCCGTTTTTCCCCATTGCCGGCAGAGGCTGAAGAGACCGTAGTCCAGGCTTGGGAGCTTTCATCTGAGCTGCGCAGGCCGGCTGCCGTTCTTTTCGATATTAAGTTCTGGAGGGGCGCATGAGGAGGATTGAGGCTATTGCGACTGTGGCTTCAGTGGCAGGCGATGCACTCATAATCTGCAACATCGGATTTCCGAGCAGAGAGCTTTATGCCGTAAAGGATCGCCCTGAAAACTTCTACATGCTCGGCTCAATGGGCATGGCATCGTCCATTGGTCTTGGCCTTGCATTGTCTCAGCAGCATCGCGTCATAGTCCTGGATGGCGACGGCTCAGTACTGATGAACCTCGGAACTCTGGCAACGATAGCGACCTGCGCACCGGATAACTACCATCTGGTGATCCTCGATAACTGCGCTTATGGATCTACGGGCCTCCAGCCTACGTGTACCTCCTGCAGAACAGACCTGGCGAAAGTGGCAAAGGCTGCAGGGATCAATGAAGTTTCATCGGCAACGACTGAAGAGGAGTTGAAAGCAGCGTTATCAAGCGGTGTGACAGTAATAATAGCAAAGGTGGATCCCGGAAATGCTGATGTGCCTATCATCGATCTAACACCAGAGCAGATAATAGAGCGCTTCAGGGGCATGCTGCTCAAGGCTCCGGGGCTTGGGCGCTGACGATCTAACACCAGAGCAGATAATAGAGCGCTTCAGGAGCGTATGTGCCTGACCGGATGAGCTATCTTGAAGCTTGCCGCAGACTTCGATCCGACCCATGTTACATTTGAAGGCCCCGGAGGTGCAAACACTTCCATATAGTCCGCAGTGGAAGCATTCAGATTCGAACTAAAAGGCATCGGTAACGCATATTAATCTATCGTCCTTACATAATTGTCCTCTGCCTCACAGGAATTTGTACATTCAGGATAATGGTCACGATAAATTATTACAGCCGCTTTTTGGGCTATCAGAATGCTCAAAGGAGCACCGGAGTTTATGAGCTCCGAGTTCTATCAGTGGCCTTTCGTATAATCAATTTCGATTTTTATCCTAATTAGAGAAATATCGCACCACCATAGGAAAAATATATACCGAACATCTCTTCAAGGGTGAAACAAGAAACAAGTCTTCACAGGTGATAATCCTTGAGGAAATTAGTGTTCATGGCAATACTGGCCGCGGTTGTAGTGATATCCCTGGGATGCATCTCAACACCGCCGAAGAATACATCCCAAAATATCACAACGCTGCGGATAGGATACCAGCCCAGCACCCATCAGATCGCAGAAATGGCAGCATCTGAGCTGGGATGGTGGGCAAGGGATCTGAAACCATTTGGAATTCAGAAGATTGAGGAGAAGGAGTTCCCATCTGGACCGCCTGAAATGCAGGCAATGCTGGCCGGAGATCTGGACGTTGCCTATGTGGGCACTGCTCCGCCAATAACCGCAATAGCAGCCGGCCTGCCGGCGAAGATTGTTGCGGCTGCAAACATCAACGGATCCGATCTGGTCTTCAAGCCGGGCGTATCCTACAACGGGCCCAAATCTCTCGAAGGGCTTGGCATAGGCACATTCCCGCCGGGTTCGATTCAGGACATAGTGATGAAGAAATGGCTGACGGATAATAGCGTGGACATCTCCAAAATCAAGTTATATCCAATGGGGCCTGGAGATGCGGTTACGGCTATCGAGGCCGGCAAAGTCGATGGAGTGTTCCTGCCTCATCCATCCCCGTCGAAGATTGAGCTTGATGACAGGGGAAGCACCGTCGTCTATTCAGGCGAGATGTGGCCCAACCATGCCTGCTGCAGCGTTCTCGTAAGCGAGAGGCTGATCAAAGACCGCCCCGACATCGTCGAGCAGATAGTAAAGACCCATATCAACGCAACCAACTACATCAATGCGAACCCGGAGGAAGCGGCAAAGATATACGCGAATAAGGTAAAAGGCCAGAACTTGACTGTAGCTGAATATTCCATAAAGACCTGGGATGGAAGATGGGTCAGCGATCCGAATATACAGATTCCTTCAACGGTTGAGTATGCTAAGATCGACAAGACCCTTGGATACATCAATAAGACCTTGACGCAGGACGACCTCTTCGATACCAGCTTCTACGGAAAGGCGAAGGCTTAGGACAAGGGAGATATGGCCAAGAGCTTAAAAGCGTTAATTTCCAGCCAGGGAATTGAGGTCCTATCCATTTTGGGCCTGATAGCCGTCTGGCAAATTGCTGCAGCAGCAGTGAATGATAAACTGCTGCTGCCCAGTTTTCTACAAGTGGTCGATGCCTTTTTCAACATCTGGCCAACGATTCTGGCTGAGGATCTTCCTACGAGCATGTTGCATTTTCTTATAGGCTTATTGGGAGGCCTGGCAGTTGCTCTCCCGGTGGGTATGGGAATGGGCTGGTTCAGGTCCATGGATAGGATAGCAGATCCCATAGTTGAGATCTTCAGGCCGATCCCTCCATTGGCGTGGATCCCATTTGCAATCGTCTGGTTCGGCCTGACTGATCAGGCTGCAGGCTTCATAATTTTCGTGGGTGCAGTCTTTCCGATACTCATAAACACATATGTTGGCTTCAGGAGCCTGCCGAAGGTGTATGTAGAATCGGCAAAGGTGCTGGGTGCAACGAGAGATATCGATCTTGTGAAGTATATTGCCCTTCCTTTCGCCCTTCCATCTATTGCGGGCGGTGTAAGGATCGCCATGGGCATAGCATGGATGTGCCTTGTAGCTGCGGAGCAGTTCGGAGTGAGCACCAGCGGACTCGGCTATAAGATCTGGTCCTACTACTATCTGCACGAGATGGACTATGTGCTGCTCTATATGATAATACTGGGCCTGCTCGGGCTGCTGATAGATCATACATTCCGCTATATCGTCGAAGAGAAGATGCTCAAATGGCGTGTGGGTTTGACCCAGTAAAAAAAGGCTAAAGCAACAAAGCAATTTTATTTTTATAACTTGGGATTATGTTAGTAATCCCATAATATGTAAATAGTTTAATTTTTCTTTAACTCATGCTAAAATCCCAGTTCCTTTGCCCTTGTGAAGGCGGCATCAGCCTCAACTGTGCGACCGAGCTTGCTAAGAGCAATGCCTTTAGTGAACCATGCCAGTGCATTATCCGGGTTCAGCATCAAGGATCTGTCACAGCATAGTATTGCAATGCTATGCATTCCCAAAGAGCATAATATATCGGCTTTAGCCGCCCACGCCCCCCAGTCATTTATATCTCTTTCTAGCTGCTTTCCGATAGCAGCCAACCTTTGATCAGCTGTAATAACATCCATAATAACCTGTCCATCCAATCTAAGAGCAGATGCCTATATTATCGCTAATATTGACTAGAGTAGATCTCTATCTAAAAGGCACAAGTAATTTCTAGCTTTATTTAAAGATGATTATTACATAATAACCGTTATGGAGATTATCGAATCTATATATACTTACGATCAGAAAAACCCTTACTTACATATAATCAGAAAATCAAACTGTAAATCCTCCTTATAAAAAATAAGGAGCCATCAGGGCAATTCTATTGTCCCAACCACTCTAAGTTTGCCGCCCTCGGGGTACGTTATAACTGCTTTTGCCCCCGGCTTATAGACAAGCATCTTGTCCAGGTTCAGCGTCATCTCCGGATTATGCCAATCCTTTTCGACCGATATAGCCTCAACCCTGGCAGGCACAAACTGCATCCATAGACCCAGATGAAGCACCATGCCTTCTTTTATCGGAGATGGCCAATACTTGACGATCTCAGCTTTCGCGGTTAAGGAAGATATATGCTTGATCGACTTATCATTTGTAAGTATAGTTCCCCTATCCAGTTCCTCTACATCCACGCCTTTCAGAGCCATACCTGTTCTATCGCCCACGCCCGCACAGTCGAAATCCTCATCATGCTTTTGGATAGACCTGACCTGTGCAGTTTTATCGCCCGGGAGGACCCGAAGCTCATCATGCTTTTTGATCGCCCCTTCAACAACACATCCTAAAACGACTGTCCCCACACCGCGTACGTTGAAGAAGTGATCTATAGGCATGGTCCCAATATCGAAGTTGCAGCTGGTATCAATCTTTGACGCTTCATCCAGAAGCTTCTCACGAAGCGCGTTCTTGTCATCCTCCATAAACTCATATCCCTCGATGACCGTACCCTTGATAAGAGGCATGATCTGTTCGCGGGCAATGTAATTCCTCAAAATGACGATGCCATTTCTCACGCATGCGCATTGGAGCATCACAACGCACTCGCCGAAGACGGGATTTATCTGATCAACAATCAGTATTGCTTTTCTTGCAAGAGAGACTGCATAAAATAACGGTGCTAACCGCTCTGGATATCTTGTGGGCTCTATAATAGTGACTGTATTCTCTCCTCTCTTCAAGTTGTAAAAGGTGAGATCGCTGGTTGTGCCTTTTTTCCCAAGATCCTTAGCATAATCCAGCGCTCCCAGGATCGCTACATTCAAATTGGCCATATATGGTCATCCATTGTGCTCAGGATAATAGGTTTTACGGTTATGATTCGGCAGTACATAGTCCAATAACGAATGATCCGGCAGCCTTTTTATAATAGCATTCCCTATTTATCAAACATGTGTGGAGCAGATCTCTCCGACCTGGAGCAGGAGGACAATAGGCGGAAGGCTGGAAAGCAAAATGGAGAGAAGAATGAGGAAGTTGATAGTAATAAGAATAGTACATGCCCCAGCTGATATGGGCTCCATGAAGGAGGGCCTGGAAAAGGAGGGCATCTCCAAGATAGGAAAGCAGCGCTGGGAGGAGAACCAGCGAAGAATATCGAAGTTCTGGGATGAGGTTGAGAGGGATGTGAACGCTATCGCTGTGGATCCCAGGATGCTCAGAATATATCAGGATGGCCTGCCGTGTGCCGGTGCCCTTGGAGAGCGAATCGTAAGAGAGACTGCCGGGCGCGGCAGCAGAAATTATCGTATCATAATGAACCTGATGGAGAGAGGCGCAAGAATAGAGGCTACTGAAAGTCCGGAGCTGTTAAAAGAGGAGTACAATTATATCAAGGCCATAATCGAAGCCAAGACGGACGCTGAGAGGGCTGAGGCTGCCTCCAGGTATGATAAGATAAAGGATAAGCTCCTGGAGGATAGAGACTCCTTTATTGCCCGGTCGATCAGCTCTACACTGAAGGACGATGAGACAGGCATTCTCTTTATAGGTGCGTCACATAACATCCTGCCAAAGCTCGCGAAGGATATAGATGTGAAATGCCTGAATTGACAATCTGTACAATGCGTTATCGGCCCGCGGCAAATTGATCAAACAGGCGAAATTTATAAAACTTCACTCCGTTTAGCTTTATTAAATAGATTCTCAATTGTAATCGATTCGTTGATATGGTACTTCGGCCCTGGCAACTTTATACCCGGTTCCAGCTGTTTAGCCTTATCATAGCAATCTGCAGCATCACTGTGATTGCCTATTTGTTCCAGCGCATCGCCCTTGGTATTCCAAGCAAAAGCATTTTTAGGGTTCTGCTCCAGAGATCTATCGCAACACCGTATCGCGTTATCATACATCTTTGCAGAACAGAGCAGATCTGCCTTGGCAGCCCATGCCTCCCAATCTGCAGGATCTCTTTCAAGCGCCTTCTCAACTGCAAGCAGAGCATGATCGATGTCTATATGATCCATGGCAGAAATTATAGCCTGTAATTAGATAGCCTTTATGAAAATAAAATTCTTAAGGAAAATATGAATTTTAAGATCGGACTGCTCAAAATTTTATAGGGTATGCTCCTGTATGAAGGCTATATGGACTCTGGGAACTGCCGATATATTCAAACCAATCTATGTCGGGGCAGCCGCCAAGTTCGACAATGTTGCATTCTCAAAAGCATCCTTAAATTTCTCCATATCGGATATGCAGATCCTGGCAACCTCGTCCTGATAAATCAATTTAAGTTCAGTCATTCCGTTCTGCGATGCCACAATGCTCAAAGCGTTTATCTCTGTGAGGAAAGATGCAAAGAGCATCTCTGTAGAGTCTTTCCTCCACAAAAACAGCCTCATATTCGTGATATGCCAGACCCCTGGAACCCAATTATTGGCTATGCCATTGCTTTGCCATATGTAGCCGAATGACTTGAACAGGATCTTCTCGCCCTCCAAGAGAGGAGCTATGCTCTTCTGCCGTGCATACCACTCCCTCGTGGCCTTATCCCAGTCATCCATTATGCCATACTCAAGCATAGTCTCCATGCTGGCCAGCACAGCCCGCAGATTCAGACCGATCATGGGAATGCCTGCAACCAGTATAATCAGATCGGCATTCAGCACCAGACCTTTATTCAGGAGTCGATCTACAATATCGACAAGACTGCTATCATGCTCCGGCTTCATTCGCGCCTCGGATATTGACAAAACTGAAAGGTGCCCATGGGCCTGTGAATCTGACTGCAAAACCATCCAGATTGTTGATCTCCTCAAGCACATCGCCCAGAGGAGCAACTTTATCTTCGCTGACCAAACATGATAGGGAGGTGATCAGGCTTTTTCCTCGATATTTATCCAGCTGAGATGTTTTTTTCTTCTCCACTTTAACATCATCGGATAACGCCTTTATTCTTTCCCCGAACTCATCAGAAAGCCTGATAATCTCCGCTACAACCTTTTCACGTATCTTCATATCGAGCTTTCTCCGGAGAAGATAAGCTGTCCCCTTGCCCACCTTTTCAGCCCTATCTTCCAGCTCTTTGATGCTCCAATCTTTATATAGATATTTGGATGATAGTATTTCCGTGTCACAGAAAATTTGAACTGAATATTCGGACTTTCCTTTCATCCGTTCGAGCTCTGATTTTATGCCCTCATAATTCTCGGATAGCCACTGCTCTATCATATGATCATCGCCTCGGATGATCACATCGAATGAGAATGGCAGAACTGTGCCAAACCTTTTTGTGGCCAGGTCTATGACGTAAGCGTGCTCCAGTATCCATCCTTCAGCAAGCCTTTTGTCCTCAGTGCTGTAGGGTTTTGACCCGCATGAGTGAACAATTGCAGCGATATCCCTGTAAGGTATAGTGTAAACAATGCTTTCCTCAATCCCTATCCGGCCCAGCTCCAATTTTTCTGCACAGTTAGCTACAGAATAAAGGTATCTCGCCTCATCAATCATCCTGCATGCCCCCGAGCATCATCCGCCGAGCGGTCGGGATTAATGAGTTTATCCAGAAGATCGTCAGCCACATCATCGAGGCCATCTCTGATGGATTGTACATCCTTATCGATATCGTTATCCGACTTGATCTTCTCCAAAGCCTCGGAGAGCTCACAGAGCGCCTCTCCAAGACGCTCCATCTCTTCATTGCTGAGATTTCCGCTTTCTATTCTCCTTATGGCCTGACGCTCGAGCAGCTCCTGGATTATCTCTACGAGGGCAACGACAAGACCCAAGAGCCCTTTTTTAAGGTTTCCCTCATCAATAGTGATCGTCATTCCATACCCTTTGTCTCAGCTTCTTTCCAGCTTCAATTGCAGTATGCCGTTCTTGTAGCTTCTTTCAATGATAGATTTGGCAGGAGATGGCAATGTTATCTTCTTGCTGAAATGATCAGCATTGATATCAAGCGATTGTCCATCCAGCTTGACTGACAGATCTTTTTCGGAGATGCCGGGAAGCTCTGCGATGACAGTTATGCCGTCCTTTTCATCGAGAACATCCACTACGGGCTCTCGCACAGGTCCAGTCGCCGGCATTCTGACGCTTTCAGCCCTGGGAGCGGTCTGCCCTGTCCCTCGTGCCAGCGGCCTTGTCGAAAAGTGATAATCAACAACAGGCTTGCTGGACCAGCCGACATCTATCCTGTGCTTGACCTCGGCATCTGTGTCTGCAATCCTCTGCCTGAACTCGGGCGATGACTGCTCAAGTGCCTTAATTATCCCGCCAAGGCCGGGAATGAACTGTCCGATAACATTATCAACAATCCCGCCGACCTGTATCTCCGAGCAAATTTTAGGAGATTGATCTGCATCCGGCTTCACAGACATTGTATCCGGCTTCACAGACATTGTATCCGGCTTCACAGACATTTTCTCAAGCTCTTCGATCCTTTTCTCGAGAAGGGCTATCTTCTCCTCATATTTTTCCTTATCAGCAGAATCCTTGGATCTTTTCTTCATTGTCTCCCTCCGCATTTAGAACTTATTCGTAATTATGGGGCTCATGCCCTGTCAGAGATATCGCCTGGCAGGGGCTCAACCATCCGCAAATTGGGCAGCCTTCCCTGATCAGCAATGATTCATCTCTTCTATTTCCACACTCAGGGCAGACTGCTTTTGGCACATCATTTTCCTTCCAGCCTTTTGCATTCAAGTTTGTGCCGGAAGGGAATTCAAGACCATACCTGGCTGCAGTCTCGAATGATGCGAGGGCTGCCCTGATCTTTATTCCCAAAAGTTCAGTGCCTGCCAATGATACAGCTATATCTGCATTAATTACAAGTCCCTTATCCAGAATCCTGTCGACTACATCTGCAAGATTCATGCTGCCACGGGGCTCAAGTCCTGTCATATCCGTCCCCTTTGCCCTCATCTTCGCCTGGCAACTTCTTCCCTGATCCGTCTCTTATGTGCCAGAACCTTTATCTTATGTGCTATCTTCTGATTCCTTTGAAGGCCCTGAACCCGCATCTTCTGATTATGCCACGTGAGCCTGATCTTGCGATTGCTCTGCTGTGCCTTATCCCACCAGTCTCTCTTGACCGATCTAAGCTGCGGATTCACCTCATCCCGAATCTTTCTCTTATGAGCGGTCACGCTTGCGTGCTGTCTTCTCCTATTCTCCAGGATCTTATGTGTTAAATAAGCCATCCATTTCATCCCAAAATGTCAATTCTCATGCTCAAGTTCATATCCTCTGCCTTCTCAGCTAGCTTAAGCTTGCGCATAAGCTCGGAATTTGCCTTTTCGTATTCCTCCCTCGTCAATTCCCCAAACTCGTAAAGAAGACGATTCTCCTTAAGCTGGCTTTTGATCTTCTCTGGATTATACAGCTCCTTATGTGCAAACTTCTGAATCTGCTCCACCGTCCATATCAGATCCAGCCCCGGCAGAGATATTCCCAGAGATCTGAGAAGAATGTCATCTACAAAGAACATCTATCTGAACCCCTTTCGCTTCCTCCCCAGAATGTGTATATCGACAAAGTTGTATGCCGGCCAGGGACCAGAGTATTGCACCTTCAATTCTCCGTATCTCGACGAGAGCTCGCCTACCATTTCAGAGAATCTCTCCACCCCCAGACGGTCCACCAGGAATGCTGAGTTGAGCATCATGCGATCGCTGAAGAGTTTGAGTTCCTTTGAATCTGCTGCATAATCCTTTAGGCTTAGAAGAAAATCCGATCTACAATCATTCCTCCTTGAACCATCCCATCCCTCTGCGTCCTTCGGCAAAAAGACCTTGATCCCCAGCTCTACCTTACCATCGACCACAGTAAAGGCCTTTTTCATAGCTGTGTAGCCAGCACTCATCGCTAATTGGAGTAGCCTTCTGTTCTTGAAGGCCATGCCATAAGCCACAGGCAGTACGCTGTGCTCTTGCATGACATGGCCCACCACACTCTTATGGACCCCCACATCCCCCTCGCTCACAGCATATTCTCTGAAAGCTACATCGCTAATTACAGGAGACAGGCTTCTGTAGTCCAGGGTATAGACCTCTTCGCCTTCAAATCCAAGGTTGCCGAAGCTGATTTTCTCCGGAGGCGAATTTATGACACAATAGACGTATCTACCCTTTTCATTCTGGGCCGCTGACCTCAGAATCTGCCTGGTCAAGCAGTCACACCTCTTCCTCGATGGTCTCACTGTCAGACCTGCGATGCACCATCACCCTTCTATAGCCAGTAAGTTCGCCCCCCTCATCGAACTTCATCTCATATCTTCCGAGAATATCCTGGGTATCTGGGATAGACTTCCTCTCCAGAACTTCTACCTCAGCCACCCAGCCAATCTCATCTCTATTTAGACCGATGATGCTATCAACACTCTTTTTTAGCAAGCTCTCGGCAATTGAGCCCGCTTTTCCATAAATCTCCTGGATCTTGGGCTTATCAGTCATGTGAACATCATCCCTATGGAACGTAGATTGCCATATTGCCGTCTTTGGATACGGCCTCCACATTCAATCCTCTCAATTCGCCAACTTTATTTTTTAATTCATATTCACTGGCGTCTTCAGTTATCTTATAATATTTGAGGAAAGATACGAGTCTATGCCGCCTAAATTTAGCGGCATCTATGCCTAGGATCTCCTCCTCAAATGTGCCGTCGGGCTTAAGGCTAAAATAGAAGACGGATCTGAACCTCCGTCCATCGTCCAATCTGGCCTCGACCACAAGAGCATCGGTCTCGTTAAATCTAAGCCCTCCCGGCTTTGCGCGGAATAGATCACTTATTTTGTACACATCCGCGCTTTCAATCACTGCCCTGATTCGTTCCATATCGATCTAGGCCAGCTGGGATACCGATTCCAGGACTAGATTTGTCTTTTCTTCCATATCCTTTGGTGAGCTGGTCTTGTTTGCTATGACATCGATGCAGAGCTGTTCAAAGTTTATAGTGCCGTGGCCATTAAGTGTTTTCAGACCCTTTGCGATCATTATGCAGGCCCTCGTGCCTGGCTTCTGCGAATCAGGCAGCTGTTCCCTTATTGATCTGACAACGCTCACTATTCTATAGGCCTGATCCTCTGAGACGCCGGTATGCTCAACCACGATCTTTGCCTCTGTATCAAATCCATAATAGTCGGTATATATTCCGACCATTCTGTCAAGCAGAGCATCTTGCGGCCTATGGACGCCAGCATATTCTATAGAGTTGCTTGTCAGGATTGCCTTAAACCCTGGATGGACCTTGACATATCTCTCCTCTCCAAACTTTGTCGGCAGCTCTAAAATCCCCTCCTCAAAGACCGACAGCAGAATGTTATTTGATGCAGGCTTTGTTCTTGAGAACTCGTTGTATATCAGAGTATAGCCGTACTTGCATGCCAATGAGAGCGGGTTATCAACCCATTCGATCTTCATTACATCTTTGCTCTTGAAGACGTTATGGATGTACTTATCCCGGACACTTTCGTTCTGGATCTGAGAGTATCCACCAATGAGATCTGTTGTAGTTATCGATTCATCGCCGTTTATCCAGACAACTGGCCTTCCAAGCTCTCTGGCGACATGTGTGGCGAGGCTTGTCTTTCCACAGCCTGTCGGCCCAATAAGATGAACAGGATATCCTGCCTGGAGCCATAGCTTCATTCTGCCCTCGATCTCAGTAACTTCAGGGGTCCTTATGAAGTGGCTAACCTCAGGCATGAGGTATGCCTCCTCAATGGCCTTGCGTTTTGCATCTTCCATCGACTGTTCACTACAATAGCTATCCATATTCATTGGCGATTTGATGCTCACCTGGATATCCGGCTCCATAGAACCTATAGCAGCCATTCTAGCGAGCTGTGAAGTCCTCTTTTCAGAAGCAGTTTGATGAACCGCCTCCCCACGTACCCTTCTCGGATGTGCAACAGCATATCGCATTACCTGGCACCTTCTTGAAATCAATAATAAAAATATCTACTAGGGTTTACCCATAGTAGAAATCTCGAGTGTAGTTCTTTAGATCCTGCTCCTGATACCTGTGGATCTCATCATGGAAGGCTTTCGCCCTGCCCTGAAGATCTCTGGCAGCTGCATCGATTTTAGAGATGGCATCCCGGTTGGATTTCACCTGGGAGTTAACATCGCTTCTAAACTGGCTCAGGCCATTTTGCAGATTCCTAAATCCGTCCTCTCTCATGTCCTTGCCAGCCTTTTGGAACTCTTTTGCCATCTTATCAGTGGCAGATTTTATCTCTCCAGCACCTGAATTGAACCTGGAAATAGCTTCGCTATTTTCCTTTATCTGCAAATTCAGGTCGTTCTTGAAGGCAACCTGGCCCGCATTGAATCTTTGCAGGCCGTCCTCCTGCATCTTCTTGGCATCGCTTGCAATGTTTCTTAGACTAGCCGTCATGTTCTTTGACATTGTATCGGTAGCTGAATGGAACTCTTTGATGCCCTTGTTCATCTTGCGGATGCCTTCCTCTCTCATCTGCCTTCCAGCAGTCTGAAACTCGCCGGATTTGCTATTGATTGCAGAAATCTTGGCCATGACGCCGTTCTTCGCAGGCTGCATTGTGCTTCCTGTGGAGATCTTTGGCTTCTCGACCATTTGAACCACCTGGGGCTTTTCCTGTTTTGCAGGCTTTGGAGATTCCTTCTGCTTCTTGATGGCCTCCAGGATAGCCTCGGCTAACTGTGATTTTGTCCCACCAAGGTTTTCCGCCCCGCAACTCAGAGCCATCTCCTCCAGCTCTCGGCGGGTATGCTTGGTCACCAGCTCTTCGAAGGTTTCTTCCATAGCTCCTCCAAAAATAAATTAGGAGGTGCCTGCTTTATGCAGGAACTCCAGGAGTCGTGCCTATAGCTGCCTGCTCGATCTTGGCCATCTCCTCAGAATAATGGAGGAATGTATCGACCGAGGCTACGACAACCCTAGACTCGACTGTCAGAATCTCGATACCAACCAGGCTGACCCTGGCCCAAACATCGACTACGACTCCCTTGTCCAGTATCCTGTCAAGGACCTCTGCAAGGCTTGATGAATTTGGAGTTGCTGTTACCATAAGTTTTCATCCCCTCTATCGAAATTTAAGCTGGCACCTTTGGTGCTGTTCCTATAGCTGCCTGCTCGATCTTGGCCATCTCCTCAGAATAATGGAGGAACGTATCGACCGAGGCTACGACAACCCTAGACTCGACTGTCAGGAT
>JBHGAU010000045.1:0-22123 GCA_041946675.1 Methanotrichaceae archaeon
GGACAGGCCTCGTTAGGCACAGCAGGCGTTACAGGTGTTGGGCAAACTCCAGCAGGAATAGTTGGTATCGCAGGTGTTGGACATGCTGCTGTTGGAATTGTAGGCGTCTCGGGTGCAGCACAAGCGAAGACCGCCGGAATATTCGTTAGCAGTATAAGAAGATATACTGCGATCACGGCTAAGATTTTCCTCATATATATTATTCCTCCTTTTGGTAACTTGCTGATAGTTACCTGTTTTGGTAACATCATCCGCCCTCATTGACATTCTCGAAGATATCTTGACTAATATTTGAGAGCTCTCTCTAATTTTCTGGTTGAAAGTAAATAAGCTATCATGAAACTTGAATGCTAAAAATATATTAGTAATATGATCAGAGTCGATTTCATAAGATCCATTCCGTTGAACTCAAACTAAGAAACGATCATAAGCAAGCGATTGTTCTTTGACTTCCGCCAAGAAGATTTATCCATTTCAAGGTATAGTCCATTTTATGGATCAGATAACGGCTGAAGAAATGAAGGCTCTGGATATCAATAGCAAATATTTCGGGCTTCTTCCCCTCCAGCTTATGGAGAATGCCGGAGCAGCACTGGCACGTGAGATCAAGGCACTCGCCTCCGGCAGAAGGATAGCTATAGTTGCCGGCAGAGGAAACAATGGAGGCGATGCCTTTGTAGCAGCACGCCGCCTTAACGGTTTTGTTACGGCGATCTATCTTATCGGAAGATCAAGGGATATCTCTACCGATGAGGCCAGAAGGAACTGGAAAATATTGGAAAGGTTTGGCTTCAATTTGACAGAGGTCGAAGATCCAGATGATATGCCTCTGAGAGAATACGATCTTATTGTAGATGCGCTGTTTGGAACTGGCGTAAGAGGCACCATCAGAGGGATTGAGGCTAAGGCTATAGATGCCATCAATTCCTGCTCAAGGCCGATAATATCCGTGGATGTTCCAAGCGGTCTCGGAACAAATAAAGCAGTCAACCCGAATCTTACTGTTACCTTCCATAAGCCCAAGCCAGGGCTGCCCGGAAAGGTAAAGGTTGTCGATATTGGCATTCCTCCGGAGGCTGAATTTCTTGTGGGCCCTGGAGATCTCTGGCTTATTGGAAAGCGATCAGTTGATGCTCATAAAGGCGATAGCGGCAGGATTCTGGTGATAGGCGGCGGCCCTTATACTGGAGCGCCTGCACTGACGGCAATGGCGGCTCTTAGGGCTGGCGCAGATATTGCAACAGTTGCCACGCCAAAAAGAGCATCAGGAATAATCTCCGGTTATTCTCCCAACCTGATCGTAAGGGAGCTATCTGAAGATCATCTCTCCCCATCGGATCTAGATGTGCTGAAAGATCTGATCCCGAAACATGATGTCGTGGTCATGGGAATGGGCCTTGGCCGCCATCCTGAAACGAAAGAGGCTCTGGCCGAGATCATTCCTTCTTGCAAGAAGACGGTGATCGACGCTGATGCACTGCAGCCCGATCTGCCTTTGAAGGGCATCGTTACGCCTCACGCTGGTGAGTTCAGGAGGATAAGCGGCATAACGATGCCGGAGGCTCATGGGGCATATTACGAGGAGCGCATTGAACCCGTGAAAGGTTATGCAAAAGAGAAGGGCCTTGTTGTCCTTCTAAAGGGCAGGGTTGACCTGATCACTGACGGCGAGAGAGTTCGAGGAAATACAACAGGAAATCCCGGCATGACTGTAGGCGGGACTGGCGATGTGCTTGCAGGCATAGCGGCTGCCTTCTATGCGAGAACAGCAGCAATAAGAGCTGCAACCGCAGCGGCCTTTGTGAATGGCCATGCAGGCGATCTTGTTTATATGGAAAAGGATTTTGGCATGGTCGCGACCGATGTTGTAGAGAAGATTCCTGAGGCTATGAGGCTGGAATTTTGAGAGATGATCGGATCTCCGGCATGGTGGATATAACAGATAAACCTCCTGTACAGAGGACTGCTACAGCCACCGGCCTGATAAGGCTCAAAGAGTCGACGATTGATAAGATTAAATCCGGGCAGATCAAGAAAGGCGATGCGCTCGCAACAGCCAGGATTGCAGCTATCCTGGCCATCAAGGATACTCCTCGCATAATTCCTATGTGCCATCCGATTCCTGTTACTGGTGTAGATGTGGAATTCCAAATCGAACATGAGATTGTTAAGGCCACAGTCACAGTGACCTCCGTTGGTAAGACTGGAGTAGAGATGGAGGCATTGACAGGAGTGGCAGCGGCCCTGCTTAACATCTGGGATATGGTGAAGTACCTCGAAAAGGATGAGACAGGGAACTATCCCGAGACTGAAATAAAAGAGATAAAAGTAGTGGAAAAAAGAAAAGGGCCTGCAGGCTACTAGCTACTTCAGGAGTTCAATAAATTTCTCCCTTGATATGTTAGCCTGTTGAAGAATTGATAAAAGGACTCCTTTTGGCATATCATTCCTTTTTGGAACAATGACCAGCAATTTGCATCCACTTTCATCTATCTTGTAGAGTGCCACATGGCTGCCCTTTCCCCTCTTTGGTGCATACTCAAATGTGCACTCAAATGTGCATACTCAAATCCCGCCTTTAAGATCTTTAATAATTTCCTGAGAGGAAACAGCAGGCAGCTTCGTTAGGTTATTACCTCAATCATTGAGGTGAATTTATGGGAAGAGGTTAGGGCGGCATTCAGATCCTCAATCATTCCTAGCTCTTTTGCATTCTCTAAATAAAGCTCGACAGCCTCTTTTAGATTGCTAAAAGCTTCTTCTGGCGTGTCACCGCAGCTAGATATGCCAGTTTCTGGTGATTTGGAGACATAAACGCCATTTTCCTCCCATATTATGGCAGCAAGATATAGTTTATTCATAGTGATGGACTCCATCGCTATATGTCAGTCACTTATTTTTTATCATATAAGTTGAGAATTCCTATATAATAATACTATTCTTTATACAGATCATTTATACCCTAATCCCGAACTCCGGCAGCCTTTCACGTGCGGCCTCTCGTGCTCTCTGATGCTCACGCAAGAATCGCTCGATCCTCTCTGCAACATCCTTCTTGCATGTTCCACACATGCGCCTTCCGCTTCTACATTCCTCATTCAGCTCGATCATCTCGGAATCATCCTCTGAGAGGTGGAACAAAAGGAACTCGTAGATGGAGCATTTTTCGGGCTCCCCTCCTAATTTGCGCTGCTCGGACAGGCTTTGTCGACCGCCTGTTATTGCCTTCATAACCTTTTTGGCAGCCTCTTTGGGGTCATCAGTCAAGGCAATGTGGCTCTCAGGCTTTGATGAAGACATCTTGCCGCCTGTTAACCCCGTCATGAACCTGTGATAGATGGATGCGGGAGGGACAAAGCCATATTCGCCGTGAGATACTTCGACGCCGCGTATCAGCTCATCTATTTTATCGACATCCATAGTTCCAAGGATGTCTATGTGCTCTTCGTACTTCTTTATGTCATCATAGCCTGCTTGCTTCAACCTTGATACGGCCGCCTCAATAAGCGCAGGCTCTGCAGCTTTGCCCCGGATGCTTGTATACCCTTCACGCGGCTCAACAAGGAACTTCCGCATCCTGTAGGCCAGATCACGGGTGAGCCTTATGTGAGCATCCTGGTCGGCGCCCACTGGAATGACTACCGGCTTTGGACCGCCATATTCCTTTAGCTGTGGGTGGAGAATATCGGCGCTCTGAATTGTGACGCTTTCCATATGCGATATATGCGTCTCTCCGGTAAAGCCGTAAATGGCGCTGGCCTCTGAAAAGTTTGCCTCTATGCCCAGCTCAAAGGCAAGGTTCCTCATCTTGAAGTTCTCAGATTGGAAATATATGTGGCCAGAGGGCTCGAATCCCAGAGCAATAAGGCTGAGGATATATTCGTTGATCCCAAGCTCTTTGCATCGGCTCCAGCTTATTCCCCTGACAGCATGAGCCTCCATATCGGCTACAGCAGCAAATGCATCCCCGCCTTGCTTCTGATGCCAGATGATCTCGTTCATGACCATCATATGGCCGAAATGAGCTCTTCCTGAAGGCATGAAGCCGCTCATGACAGCAAAGGGCTTATGCTCTATCATCGCGCGGAGAACAGAGTCATAATTTCGGTGGCCGAAGATGATCTTGCGCTTCATATATCTATGGGGCTTCTCAATTTGCAGCAATATATCCTCGAAGCTCGATATCCCGAACTCATCGAAGAGCTTTGAATAATCATCTACGTAAACTGCGCCCCAGGGATCAAGCTTCACTTCCATGGCAGTTCGGAAGTGATGCAACAGATATATCTAATTATCCTCTCGTCGTTCGCCAGTGACTTCAATTTTTTGCATTACTATAATATTATTAACTTCTAATCCTCTTATCATATCAAGAATTTATGCGCAGCTCAGGGGCTTGTTGTGGGCATGGTGTATTCGATTATGTCGAACTGGATGAAATGTTTGTACAAAATGAAAGTTTAATTCATGTATAATCTTTGTATAACAAAAATACACGGCTTCGAAATAAACTATTTATATCATAAAGTATTTGTTATATACAAAAATAGAATGAGGTTAATATGAGACAATTCTCAGTAAAAGTTCTCGATGATACCGACAGGGAGTTTGTAGAGGTGCTGAGGGAACTTGGCATACCCAGAAATGTCGCCAGCATGATCACCTACCTGGCAAATGTTGAGGAGGCGACATCCCGTGAGATCGAGATCGGCTCTAACCTGAGACAGCCTGAGGTTAGCATTGCCATGCGCACACTCCGCAACAACAATTGGGTCGAGGAGCGGGAGATAAAGAAGGATGGGAAAGGACGGCCAATGAAAGTATACCGTCTTACGATATCTCTGGGAGAGATTATCAGACACTTCGAAGAGGAAAAGAGAAAAGAATCCGCGAAGACTATGGAGAGCATCGAGAAGCTCAAGGAGCTGAGCAAGAGTCTGAGTGTAGGTGTGCCATCAGCCTAAAGCTAAAAATAATTAAAACATCGGAGGGAATCCCAGCTAGATTTCCATTATACTTCAATACTTCAATCCGTCAAGGCATTCCCTGCAGGCTTAATATTATGTGAGATAGAATACACGATCTTGGGGCTTAATTACTCCTACTCCTCTTTGCTGCTTATGTCTCTGAGATCTTCGAGGTTCTCTTCGATGAGCTTCTTGCTGAGGTTCTCTTGCTTCTTGCCACCTTTCCTTTCTACGCCTCGCTTTTTAAACTCGGACACAAGTCTCACCAAGTTCAATCCTAACCTGAAATTGTATTAACCTTTCCATCGATGTCATAGAAAAGCAGGCTGAAAACTATGAACCATGAACTATGAACTATGGCCTATGGCCTTTAGGCCGGAGATGAAGTCATCTTGTTCCTCGATAATATATCTTAAGTTCAAAGCTCATCTAAGGGAAACTTATTTATAGAACCCCAAACCATATTATGGCTGAAGGAGGATAAATAAGGCTGTTGAGCCAGACAATAATAAGTTTCAGAAGGTGAGTAATATGGCGGACTCTACAAAAAGAGAGACTGTTGAATCCCCCTCAAGCAGAGAGCAGGCTATAGTAAGACAACCATCCAAAGAGACAGAACTCGCCAGAGAGTTTGATACCATATTTGATGAATTCCGCAGGTCCTTCGATAATATAATGTCGCCGTTTTTGCCTATGAGGACATATCGTTTGAGAACATCCAATGCCCTTCCGGTTCGAGCACCATTAGTTGATGTGATGGAGGAGGGTAACCAATACGTAATTAGGGCTGAGCTACCTGGTTTTGACAAAGAGGATGTGGATATAGAGCTGAACAAAGATGTACTGATACTTAAAGCGGAAAAGAAATTGGATAGCGAAGATAAATCGCAAAATTATCTGCACAGAGAACGAACCTATGCAACATGTCAGAGAACGATCAACTTCCCTGAGGAGGTAGATCCATCAAAGGTTGAAGGAACAATGAAGAATGGTGTCCTTGAGCTCAAGGTACCGAAACGAGAGCCAAAACCAGAAGAAAGGCTGACCAAGGTACAGTTGAAGTAACCCTAGTTTCTTTTTAATTTTTTCCAGATGGATTCTAGGAGTGGCATCACAGCGGCTATTTCCCGATATTCAATCAGCGATATGAAAACGGTTTTGGACGAAGTCAGGAAGAAAGCACTGGAAAATGCCCCGAAGAATGCCCAAGACAATGATCTCATATACACCTTTTTCAATAAGGCATACGCTGAGGATTAGAAGATATAATAACATAGGGAAGCCGAATGATGTGTCCCGGAACAAACAACCTTAATATTCAGAGGCTAAGAGGCCCCAATCTCGCATTAAGTTGTATTATCGTTCTTATAGGCTGCATTGTATTGATCGGGTGGCTGTTCGACATATCATTTTTGAGGAATGGTTTCCTAGATCTGGTGCCAATGAGAGCCAGCACCGCATTTGCGTTTATACTGGCTGGCATATCACTAATGGCGGTTGGCGAATCCTCTTACGGTGCAAAAAAATATCAAAGAATTTCCCAGGGATGTGCACTGGCCGTAGTTATTTTGGCAGGATTTATCTTCATAGAGCATCTCTTTAGCTTAGGCGCAGGAATAGATCCCTTGCTGCCTAAAAATGCCAATGTATACGATTATGGCCAAATGCCACTGATTACAGCATTTGATTTCATTTTGATGGGATCTGCTTTGCTATCCCTTGGAATAAATAGGAATATTCAGGTAGCCCAGACGCTGGGCTTATTGGGCGGCATGATCGCTCTTCTAAGCCTCACAGGTTTCGCCTACTACAGCAGCAAATCACAATATGGCCTTGCATCCTACAGCCAGATGCCTGTATATACCGCAGCTACTCTTCTCCTTCTCAGTGTGGGCATATTTTCTGTATATCCCGATAAAGGGCTTATGACTCTGGTTATGGGTGAGAGCATCGGCGGCAAAATGATTCGGCGCCTGGTACCGATAACAATTGTTGTTTTGCTGATACTTGGATGGTTAAGGTTAATCGGAGAGGAGAACGGCCTTTACGGCACAGAGTTCGGCGTAGCGCTGATGGTGTTTTTGAGCATATCCATCCTCTCGGCTGTAATATGGTGGAATGCCCGGTATCTTGACAGAATAGATAGAGAGCGATCGCATGCCGAAGAAAGGATCAAGCAAAGCGAGGAAAGGCTGCGTACTCTATTCGATGGGGCGCCTGTTGGAATCGTGCTCCGCCGTGAAGGCATCGTACTGGATGCAAACAACTCATATCTCTCTATGTTCGGCTTCAAAGATCTATCTGAGATAAAGGGCAGGAGCTTCCTTGAGTTTATAGCTCCTCAAAGCCGTAACGAGACGTATGAAATATCTCGGAAGAGAGAGGCAGGAGAGGCTGTGCCAACCGAGTATGAGTCAGTTGGACTAAGGCGGGATGGATCGCAGTTTCCCATATACATTGAGGCAGCGCTAATACGTCTATCTGATGGGCCTGCTACCGTAATATTCATTATAGATATAACAGAGCGAAAACGTGCCGAAGATGAGCTGGCTCAGAGAACTGCTGATCTTGTAAGATCGAATGCAGAGCTGCAACAGTTCGCTTATGTTGCATCCCATGACCTCCAGGAGCCGCTCCGCATGGTGACAAGCTATGTGCAGCTGCTGCAGAAGCGATATAGGAATAAACTTGATCCCGATGCTGACGAGTTCATCGCTTATGCGGTAGATGGCGCAACAAGAATGCAACAGCTCATCAATGATCTTCTGACGTATTCCCGGATAGGGACACGTGGCAAACCCTTTGAGCCGACCGATTTCAATAGAGTTTTCGATAGGGCAGTCTCAAACCTGAAGGTTGCAATAGATGAATCGGGTGCAACAGTGACGCATGATCCTCTGCCAACGCTTATGGTAGACGGCACACAGATGGTTCAGCTTATGCAAAATCTTATAGGCAATGGGATCAAGTTCCACGGCCAGGAAGTGCCCATAGTAAATGTATCAGCCCAAAGAAAGGGAAACGACTGGGTATTCTCAGTCAAAGACAACGGCATAGGCATCGATCCACAATTCAAAGACCGAATATTTGTGATCTTCCAGCGACTGCACAGCAGGTCTGAATATCCGGGGACCGGCATTGGCCTAGCAATCTCCAAAAAGATAGTTGAGCGCCACGGAGGACGCATCTGGTTTGAGTCCGAGCCCGGGAAGGGATCAACATTCTTTTTCACAATTCCCCTGAAGGATAAGGATATAATCAAAGGCGATACATTGCATCCCGCAATAAATCATACTCAATAATGGAGACAGCGAACGATGAAAGACCTGCAGATGGTTTCAGAACCGATCGAAATACTGATGGTCGAGGATAACCCTGGCGACGTGCGCCTGGCCCAGGAAGCTCTGAAGGATAGCAAGGTAATAAACCGTATGAGCGTGGTAGTTGATGGCATCGAAGCTCTTGAGTTCCTACGAAAGCAAGGCAAGTACAAAAATGCCCCTGATCCTGATATGATCCTGCTTGACCTAAATCTGCCCAGGAAGGATGGCAGGGAGGTGCTGGCTGAGATCAAGGGTGATCCCCAGCTGAAGCATATTCCTGTCGTAGTCCTGACTACATCTGAAGCCGAGCAGGATATCGTTCGAAGCTACAACCTTCATGCAAACTGCTACATAGTAAAGCCTGTGGGCCTTGATGAATTCATGGAGATAGTAAGCTCTATAGAGGATTTCTGGCTGACTATCGTTAAGCTGCCACCCAAGTGAGAGCTATGAGTGCGAGTTCCATAAAAGTTCTTTTAGTTGAGGATAATCCCGGCGATGCTCGCTTAATAGAAGAGTTTCTGAGATATGCTGAAGGTGCGACCTTCGAGCTTGATTGTGCCGATAGATTATCTGAGGGCTTAAAGCATATAGAAGGAAAAGATGCAATACTCTTGGACCTCGCCCTGCCGGACAGCGCTGGGCTTGATACATTTCGGAAAATGCGCTCACAAGCCCCTGCACTGCCAATAATAGTGCTCACAGGTACAGATGATAATTCTCTTGCTTTTGAAGCAATCCATGAAGGCGCTCAGGATTATCTGGTAAAAGGTCAGATTAATGGCCAGCTTCTTGCACGCTCCATAAGATATGCTATAGAACGTAAATCGGTAGATGAAGCTCTGAAGTCTGAAATATTAAAGCATAAGCAGCTTGAAGCAGAGCTATCAGAGGCTAAAGAAGAGCTGGAGATCGCCAATGAGGAGCTCCGGGTGGAGCTGGAGGAGCACCAGAAGCTTGAAGAGAAGCTCGTAAAGGCCAAAGAGGCTGCAGAGGCAGCAGTTGAGGCTAAACAAGCATTTTTAGCGAACATGAGCCATGAGCTTAGAACGCCTTTAAATGCGGTTATAGGTTTCTCAAGCTTGCTCTTGGAGGATAACCTCACAAAGGATCAGAAAGATAACATCGAAAGCATTAGAAACGGCGGCGAGGTTCTCCTGTCTATCATCAGCGATATCCTCGAATTATCCAAGTCCGAGAAGGATAAGATAACATTGGAGCACCAGCCTCTCAGCCTTAAGCACTGTATTGAGGAGTCCATGGATATGGTAGCTATCCACGCCAAGCAGAAAGGCCTGAACTTGGCTTATACTATCAGCTATGGCACACCAGATACTATCATCGGCGATCCAGGAAGGCTTAGACAAGTTTTGGTCAACCTGCTCAGCAACGCTGTCAAGTTTACAGATGTTGGGGATATATCGGTATCCGTTTCATCCAAAGCTATTGAAGGCAACAAGCGCAAGATGACTTTTTCAGTCAAAGATACCGGGATTGGTATGCCCAAGGATAAGATAGATAGCCTATTCCAGCCTTTTACACAGCTAGAGTATACCCTAAGCCGCAAGCGAGATGGTGCTGGCCTGGGGCTTGCCATAAGCAAGAAGCTTGTTGAACTTATGGGCGGTAAAATTTGGGCTGAAAGCGAGGAAGGAAAAGGCTCTATCTTCAGGTTCACCATCCCCGTAGAGACTATTCCTGGAAAACAATTAGACCTGGATAAAAAGGACAAAATTGCCGGTTATGAAGATCTTTCAAGCCAAAAACCTCTAAGTATTCTTGTAGCTGAGGATAATCCTTCAAACCAAAGGGTTCTCGTTGAGATGCTTAAAAGATTGGGCTACAGGGCTGATGCTGTAGCTGATGGCGTAGAGGTTCTTCAGGCTCTCAAGATACGCCCCTATGACCTGATCTTCATGGATATTAAAATGCCGGAGATGGACGGGCTCACTGCCATAAAGGAGATACGAAAGCTTTGGCCCGATAACAGACCGAAGGTTGTAGCCATCACGGCCTTTGCAATGGATGGCGACAGAGAGAAGTGTTTGGAAGCTGGGGCAGATGAATATATTGCTAAGCCAGTGAAGGTAGACGATCTCGCCATAATATTAAGGAACATTACCCCACTCCCAAGAATAAAATATAAAAAATAGAATCATAGCTAATCCCTTAACTTTTTGCATTAAATTAGGCGATTCTCCTCCCTAAGTACGCAAATTGATCATACATTGTTAGTACAGGTACTTTTTCATCGGAGGATCCCCTAAGATCGCGATTGTCGATTATCTCCCCTTGGAAGCCTTCTTCGTCCAATGCCTGCGCGATAAGCTCGGCCTCATTACGGCTGTAAACAGTATACAATACCCTATCTCTTGCAAGGCTTGAAGATATCAGAAGTATATTCTTCCAGAGAGGCCAATTTGCTCTATCGATCAGCCCCATCATAAAACCAATGACAGCATCAAATGATTCAGGTGTGAAGAAATATCCGAGCAACTTTGCATCTAGGACGAACGATCTCCGTGGGTCCATCGATCCTGACTTCAGGGCTTGGCAAAGGTCACAGCGATCCAATTCCATTGCCCATGGGGCATATCCCCGTTTGAGAAGTGCCTGTGTTCCCATGCCATTGCCGCAGCAGACCTCAAGAATTTTCATCCCTTTGGGCAATGGCTCTAATAACGATTCCAGTCTTTTTATCCTATCTTCATTATACAGCGGCGGACCAAAAACGCTGCAGCTATCGCAAAGAAATTCGCCGCATAGGAATATGGCATAGTATTCGATCAACGCCTGGATAAAGTCCGCATCATTTGTGCTAGCTGTCCCATGGATATTAACAGCTCCGCGGCCCTGCCCTCTTTGGGCATAATCTGTCAGAATTTTATCAGGCGAATAGCGGTCTGTCAGCAGCAGCCAGAACTCCGCAGGCTCAATCATATGGGCCGCAAAACCGTAACCTTGGACATCAATATACCTATCGGCATCCAGGCCTTCCGACAGGATATCTCTTGTCACAGGCAAAGTTATGAGATCAGCCAGAGACTCCTCTGCAAGGAAGATCTCATCGCTCTCTTTAAGATGGAGTATATTATGTAGCAGCACAGCAAGTCCATTTATCAGGCTCGCATATCAACCTTGCCGGAATGGATATATTATATTCCTTACCATTTGGGTCTGCTTGAAGTTGGTAGATATTCCAGGCATTGGCCTAAAAATCAGGGAGCGCCTGGTGAAACATTACGGGAGCGAGGAATGTGCGCTTGAAGCTGTTCTGAAGGGAGACGTTTTAGACCTCATGAGCGTGCTCAGCGAACGCCAGGCATTGTCTCTGGCTTGCTTTACCAGAGGAGCAAAGTTCGGCGTGAAGCCGGAAGGCTTCCTTGCCACTGATGAGGCGAAGCGGATCTACCAGATGATAGTATCAAGGATCGAGAGCTATACGCATACGGATTATGCGCGCCTGAAGATAGCCACAATCTTTCCGTCACCCTGTTTGGACCTTATAAAAGAAAACAGAGCTATGGCCGAATCCGCTCTGGCAGCTACAAAAAAAGTCTCCGGCAGCGCCATAGAGGATTATCTAAGGGATCTAAAGCCCCTACGTGAGCGTCCTTCCTCACGTATTAGGGACAGGGCTCTGGCAGTAGCAGATGTGGATATGCTCGTGGACCTCAAGTCACGGGGGCTGGATAAGCTGATAGATCTGCATCTGACTGAGAGCCCTGAGGATCTGATGAGCATTGCAGATGGCTATAGCCACATCAGCCTTATTGGTGATCTGGACTCTGCGGCTGTTGAGCAGGCCGATTCTTTGGATGACTGGTACTTGGTCCCTGAGGTTATCTTAAGTTACTACAAGGATAATCTGGAGATCATTACTTCAGCAATCGAAGGAGCGTTGATTCTTCAGGAATCAGGGATATACAGCTTTAATGGGTTAAGCGATCTACAAAAGCTTATCGAAAGGCTTAGGCTAAGCGAGGACGTTGAATCGGACATCCTTCACAGGCAGCTAACGGGTCTGAAAGGAAGCATCAATGATGCTGCATCATGGGCAAATTCTGAGCTTAAGAGAAGGATAGAAGCAAGCTCTGTTACTCTGGATGGCGGTGATATACTCCAGGTTCTGAGCAGGGGCGAGGACGCGAGGAATATCTTTGAGATGCAGCTCAAGAGTGTCTTTCAGGGAGTCCTGAAGGAAGCAAAGGAGCGTGTGGCATCAGAGCTCGGGCTTGCAGCTGTTGATGCTGTCAGGCTGGATGATATATTCTCTTCGGAGATACAATACCCTCTCGATCTGGATATGCGAGCTCTTCATGATTTTGAGCAGGAGCTTCGAAGCAAAATAGAGTCCAGAGGTCTTAAAGCAAGACGTGATCTTGCCAGAGGTCTGGCCGATAAAAAGGATCCGGTCAGAAGAATAATCAATGCTCTCATGGAGTTCGATTTTACTTATGCCTTAGGGAAATTCTCCCAAGGCATGAGCATGCCCGAGATCTCCGATAGGCCGTGTCTAGGCTTCATCGACGGAAGACATCTTTTCCTGGATGACCCTCAGCCTGTAAGCTACTCACTAGGTGAAACAGGATTTGTCGAGTACATCGAAAGGGTAGCTATTCTCAGCGGCGTGAACTCAGGGGGCAAGACATCCCTTCTCGATCTCATATCTCAGATAGCGATACTTGCACATATGGGGCTGCCTGTTCCAGCCAAATGTTCCCGCATTGGCATCTTCCAGGAGCTGTACTACTTCAGCAAGAGCCGAGGAACGCTAAGCGCTGGAGCCTTCGAGACTGCCATGCGCAAGTTCGCCGTTGTGGAGAACAGCAAACGCAAGCTCGTAATGGCTGATGAGCTTGAGGCGATAACGGAGCCTGGCGCATCTGCGAGGATAATTGCGTGCATGCTTGATGAGCTGAATAGTTTGGGCTCCGTTGCAGTGTTCGTGAGCCACCTGGCAGAGGATGTGAAGCGATTTTCACAAACGCCCATTCGTGTGGATGGAATAGAGGCTGAGGGCCTGGATGATCAGTTCAACCTTGTTGTCCGAAGAACACCGAGGTATAACTATCTGGCACGAAGCACGCCTGAGCTGATATTGGATCGGCTTGTCAGGACTACACAAGGGAAGGAAAAGGAGTTTTACTCAAGGCTTCTGGCCAAGTTCAGATGATGCTTTATATTTTTGATTATAATAGCATATCATGGAGATTTGGCAAATAGTATTAATTTGCATACTGCTAATACCAATATTTTTTATCGCCAACTATATCATCGTCAGGAAGATGGCTGCCGAGAGAAAGCTGCGTGATGAGAGGATAGAACGCGCTGTGGCAGAGAGCGTTGCCAGAAGCTTCACCCAAAAGGGGCCTGAAAGGTTCGGTTCCTGGCCAAAATATAACGCAAAGCGGAAACGCTGATATAAAAATCCAGGGCGCAAACTCTGGTCTTCAGGCCGGAGCAAGCCCGTACCTATTACTTTCTCCTTGACCTTTCTATCCAAGTGGGGGATAAGATTCAAATGGATTGTTAGTTGACCTCTAAATATTTTCACTTATCTTCTTCCATAGCAAAATTTTTCATAAAATTGCATAAGATTTCTTAGCATTAAGATACACTTTCGCCCTTATAGATAGCTATAAGAGCCTGGAAGTGGGATAAAAAAATATGGAAGAGAAATCGCTGTACGAACGCCTTGGCGGTGTTTTCCCAATAGCTGCAGTAGTGAATCGCTTTAGCGATGAGGTTGTTAAAAACCAGAAGGTCGGGCAAAATTCACAAAACCCTGACCTTAGAGAGTGGCATACCAAGAAGCTGGATAGATTGCCGGGCCTCAAGTTCATGCGAACTCTATGGGTCTGTGCGGTTGCAGGCGGACCTTTTCAATATGTAGGAACAAAGCCTGGACAAAGCCAATACAGCCTAGAGAAAGCCCATTGGGACTTACATATTTCACCTGAAGAGTTCGATGAGGTAGCAGGAGAGCTTGCGAGAGCCCTTGACTACTATGGTGTTCCGGAGAGGGAAAAAGGAGAGGTCTTGGCAGCCTTTGCAGCACATAAAAATGAAGTAAATGCGGGTTATTTCGCAGCAAAGTCAACGATGCGTTGAATTCCACATATGGCGCCAATAAGCATTCTCATTCATCAACCAGTTTCCGGATAAGTTCAAAATGTGACCAGAGAATGCGCAACCGCAAATGAATGCTCATAAGATAGGGCAGAAATCTGCCCTGATGAGATTGAGCTACCCCTCCCTGAACATTCTGCGGTAGCTTGATCTTCCAAATTATTGACCAATGGCTGGGATAATGCCGAGTTGAGCCATCAAACCTAGCAGATTTGCCTCACCCCATAGCTCTGCGATCTTACCATTCTCGATCCTAAAGATCTCGATGCCTGTCATAGTTATAGGCTTACCAGTAGGTGGCAGGTTCATAAAGCCACCCTTATGGATACCGCGTGCCGTAAATCTAGCAGCTACTTTATCGCCTTCTGCAACCATATCTTCGACTGTGACGTTAAGATGCTCGAAGGCCACACGACATGTGATGACGATATCGTTTATACCCTGTATACCTGGGGCGGAAGGAAGCGGCGTATGCAGTGAGAAGTTAGGAGATAGAAGTTCATTTGCAGCCTTCATGTTTCCTTTTGAAGGACCTTCTTCAAAGAACCGTCGAACGATTGCCTTGTTTTCCTCTATAGACATTTATTCCTCCATAAGATATGTTTAATTTCCAAAATAGAGAAAAGGTGCAGTATCTTATCTTCAACCTTCAAGCACCCATCATCTTCTTAATATCCTGATCTGGATTGCTGACAAGTTTTATGCCATAGTTATCTACTAGGGCTTTGAGTATGTCTTCGTTGACCCATCCAGGAATTACTGGCCCGAGGTAAATATTCTTGATACCTAATGCCAGGAGCGACCAGAGAATGGCAACAGCCTTCTGTTCCATCCAGCTTACGACCAGTGTCAGAGGAAGGTCATTCACGCCCACTCCAAAGAGCTGCGATAGGGCTACAGCAATATCCACTGCTACTATGGCGTCATTACATTGCCCAAGATCTATGAGCCTGGGAATTCCTTCGATATCTCCCAGGGGTATATCATTAAATCTGTACTTGCCGCAGCCCAAGGTCAATATCACTGTATCCTTGGGCAACTTCTGCACGAACTCCCTGTAATACTCGGATGCCCTCATGGGCGTATCGCAGCCGCCAACCAGGAAGAACCTCTTGATCTTCCCCTGCTCTACCAGTGATTTGATCTTGGGAGCTAATGATAGAATTGTGGAAGCCCCAAATCCTGTGGTCAGAACGTAAGGTCCAGGCTCATCCTTAAGCTCAGGCAAGGACCTGGCTTTCTCTATAAGGGCAGAGAAATCATAATCCTGCAGATGCTTAACTCCTGGAACCTCTACAGGACCGGAGGTGAACATCCTGTCTCTATACTCATCCCTGGGCAGCAGGACGCAGTTTGTTGTGCCCAGGATGGCCATTGGATACTTGGCAAAGAGCTGCTTCTGGTCGAACCATGCTTTGCCCAGATTTCCGACGAGGTTCTTGTACTTCTTCAGCCCCGGATAGCCATGTGCTGGAAGCATCTCCGAATGGGTGTATACCATCACATCAGTGCCTTCAACTTGCTTCAGAAGCTCTTCTAAAACCTTGAAATCGTGACCAGTAATAAGTATCCCGTGACCCTTGACTGTGCCAGTAGGAACCTCTGTGGGCACTGGCTCGCCATAGGTATCTATGTAGGCTTTCTTGAGCAGCCTCATAGTCTTGATATTCATCTCTCCTGCTTCTAAGGCGAGCTTTATGTAAGACTGTGGATCGAAGTTCACGTTAGTGAGGGTTGCGAAAAATGCCCTCTCTATGAAGGCATCCACATCGGGATCAGTGTAGCCTAACTCTCTGGCATGGTAGAGGTATGCGCTTATACCTTTGATGGCAAACAGGAGATTATCCTGCAGCCTGGATACTGTAGGCTCCTTGCCACAAATACCTTTCAGAGTACATCCAGTGCCTCTTGCAGTCTGAGAGCACTGGTAACAGAACATATCGATTTGTTCTTTAGCAGCCATCTTTTTTTCACCTTCTCAGTTTATTTCTTTGTTAACTATATGACCAATGAGATTACTTTCTTATCAGATTAGCAAACCATTTCCAATGAAGAGCCACATGAATGATTACCAGCAATGTGAATGCCATACTTGAGACCATCTGCAGCTTAGACCATGCTGACATATCGCTCCATGACAGCCATAGCGCCAATCTGGAGGCCAATGTAATGATAAAGGCAATTAGGGCCAAGATATTGATTAAAGTATTCAACCTCCTTTTCATGGCCTTATTGCTATGGCGATTTATAGGGCTCATCTCGGTCTCTATATTTCGATTGTTATCTTCTTTATTGCAGCTTTAGCTTCAGATATTCACCCACTAAAATTGATGCCGGATAAAGGACCTCCTCCTCTGTTTGGGCATGCGCAGCCAGCTTCTCAGAGAAATGGATAGCTTTGGGCTTGTTTTCTCTCTTTGCAGCCTCGGATAGGTGCTTCAGAGCAGTGACTATCGCCTTATGTTCCTGAAGCATCTTGCCTAGGTCAGCTTTGAGCCTGTTGGCCATATCAATAGCAGGTCTCATATCCTCCGAGACCTTTCCTTCGGCTAGGGCTGGCAGTATTCCCAGTTCTGGAAGAGCATACTCCTCTTCCTTGAGAAAATGGCTATGAAGCGCCTCTGCAACTGCTTCAGCAGCCTTGCCAGTATCTCCGCCTGATTCGATAGCCTTGGCAAGCTCTGAGTGGAGTTCTTTGTGTTCAGCCTTCAGAGATGATGGCACTTTCAATCCCATACTCATAGCACCTTCGTGGATTCTGCAGGCCTGGGAGTCTTGACCACAAGAACGCGCCCACGGCTATTTCCCTCGTTAGCTAAGCGATGAGGTATCTTGGCGGGACTCTCTACAAGGACATCTGGACCTGCCATTATCCTCTCATCGCCGATCTCAACAGTTATATTGCCCTCAAGAATATAGAAGAAGACATCCACTGGAGTGATATGCTTCTTCAAAGCCTGACCAGGCTGTAGGGTTATATGGGCAACCTGTGCATTCTTTGTATCGCTGATGCTTCTAGCATCTACTCCATGGGGGTTCGGCTTGCTTATAACGTTTTTAACTTCAACGATCTTCATTTCAATCCCTCATCAGCATATTTCCGTGATTGAGATATCCTGAAGCACATCTTCGCAACTATTCGTTTAATTCCGGTATGCTCTCCGTACTATTCTAGGTATCTTTATGATACTAATATATATAGACTAGAGCGTTTCCAAGAGGATACCATGTAAGAATGGGGTATCATAACCCTCGTTGGCGGATAAGTAGTTAGGCAACTCCCTTATAAAAAGTAAGAAGATAGGTCCCTCATGCAATCTGTCGGTTCTGCTATTTTAGCCATTCTTTATGACTGACTCTTTCCTTTTTCCTGCACCAGTCTTTTCCTTCGGATGTCCTATAATGAGCGGCACCATCATTTGTAGGTTTTCCGGAAACGCCTATTTTCCTTAATCCCACATCATAAGGATTGACCCCAGACTAGAACTCGAGTATCGACCTCTGTCCTTTAGTTGGGTTTTCCGCCAAACTCTCAGGCAGCAAAATCTCCCCATATTTTCCGCCGCCTCCCGGCTTGACGGTGACCTTTCCCAGCCTGAATGCATCAATTGCCTGAATTATCTTCGGCTCTGCCTTCAGCTCTTCAAGATCGGCCTCAACAAGAACTTCAATCTCAGTCCTCCCATTTACCAGCTCCTTCCAGCGCTTCTGAACGCCTGCAGTGTACGGGCTCTTGTTGCCTATCACCTTGGCTATTATTTCGGCAAGGGGTATCAGGTGCAGGTAAGGGGGTCTGTGGGGCGGATGAACCGGCTCGGCATAATCTGCGAGAGAATCAACCCTGTCTTTCACGCCCAGCTTGATGATGCCGCCGCAGACTGAACATTTCCCTCTGAGCTCCTTCATCTGCTCTGCACTATACTGGGTATAGCAGTTTGTGCAGGCAGTGCGGTTGTACTTTCCCTCCTCAGGATAAAATCCGATATTCAATGTGGGGTGGCGCCCGGCGTGACGATCTATAGCCATTTTGATATCATTAAAGCTCATGTTTTTGAGTTCCATCTGGTTGAACTCCCTTGCGAGCTTGTTTGAGCGAGGAGAATGGGCGTCGGAATTGGACATGAACATCCTGTTGCTGAGCTCTGCAATCCTATCTGCATAATCGGTGTCTGCACTGAGGCCGAGCTCCAGATAACGTACGCTTTCGGCATGCTCTTTGTAGCAATCAGTCAAAGATTTATAATGCGCATAAATTCCTGTCCATGGAGTAAAGGCGTGGCTCGGCCCTATCATGCAGCCTGCGTCTATTACATTATCTGCAATCTCAGCGCCCTCCATGTGAACCTTCGGTCTCCCGTCCGTTTCAAGGGTGGATGATTTTGGAGAAAAGCGATCCTTTAGCTCCTCAGCCTTGGATACATCAGGAACGAGTATCAGATGGTGGACCCTATGGGCATCCTCGACTTCTACGGTTAGAACAAAGTAGATATCATCCAGCCTGAATAGACCATCGCTGAAGGGCAGCTCCTTGATCTCGTCAAGCCATTTAGGGAATAAACAATCTCCTGTGCCTACAATCTTCACACCCTTCAGCGCCGCCTCCTTTGCGATCTCCGGAAGATCCATATTCCTGGAAACAGCAGCTGAATACTTGGAATGGATGTGAAGATCCAGGTTGATTTTCATCTACGAAATATTGTCATCCGTCAGGATAAACCCTTTATGCTTCGGAAGCGAGTGTCCTCGTGTGCAAGACCGTTTGAAGGATATTTTGAACGATTATGCCCGCGGCAAGGTTACACTTGATGCAGCATTAGAAAAGCTCAAGATCTTGAGCTTCCGACCAGTGGAAGATATAGCCAAGCTGGATATCTGCCGGTCTGATCGCATCGGCATACCTGAGGCCATATTGGCAGAGGGCAAGGATAAGCATGATCTTGTGAAGATATCCCTGGCACATCTGGTGGAGACTGGGGGCGTTATTGTCACTCGCGTCTCACCCGAGCAGCTCCAGGCTTTTTTGGATGCGAAGTTGCCCGAGGGGACGATCCTTGATCACAATCCTCGCGCCAGAACGGTTGTACTACGCTTCGGCGAGAGAAAGCCAAAGCATGGCAAGGTTGGAGTTCTTGCAGCAGGCACAGCGGATATCCCTGTTGCTGAAGAGGCCAGGGTGGCGGCTGAAGAGATGGGCTGCGAAGTGGTATATGAGTACGATGTGGGCGTGGCAGGAATACACAGGCTCTTTCCAAGTCTTGAAAGGATGAGAGATGTTGATGCCTTCGTCGTCGCAGCGGGGCGAGAGGGAACTCTTCCTGCTGTTGTTGCAGGGCTTGTGAATGCGCCTGTGATCGGGCTGCCTGTATCGACAGGCTATGGAATAGGCGGAGGAGGGATGGCTGCGCTCCTATCAATGCTTCAATCGTGTTCGATCCTTACGGTTGTCAACATCGATGCGGGGTTTGTGGCCGGGGCTTATGCTGCAAAAATAGCTATTCAAAGCTCAAAAAGCTAATAAGCAAAAACAGTTCCAAATTCCTTCCAGAAAAGTATTTATAGAAACAAAAGGCTGATTATCGTGAGCGGGTACACTCATCTTTTTTACTAACCCCCACTCCCCTACCCGCTCAAAACTTAATGCCGAATGATATTTTCAGGTAGTCTACTGCAGTTGAATTGATTTAATCTCTCAAGAATCGACAACTCAATAAAGGATAGAGTGCCCGCTTTAAGATTCGTTAATAAATGATCTTGTGGGAGATCCAGAGCGAGGATTGAATTTTTACCGTTACGATCCTCGCCCGGTGTTTAATGGACGCATGGAATGGCAGACTTATTCCAATGCACTTGACTTTAGACAAGCTAATCTGATTTAAGGGTTTCGGTACATCTGCTTGGTTGTATAGTCCCGAAATCTTTGACTTTATATGAATCGATCTGAATACTTTTCGCGGGCTGGAGTATATAAAGTCACTCATTTCGGGACTATACAAATAAATGCTCTTTACCACAACCTTTAAGTAAACTAAATTTGTGTTATATCAGAATTTGTTTACCTGGGTTCAATGCCTAAATCCAATATCGGAGGTGAGGACGCCGATTTAGAAAATTGGCGCCCTCACCCTCCCCTCCTTTACTAAGGAGGTCGAGGGCGGAACAGGAGGACGGGGTATTAGGAGGCAGATAAATGGCTGAAGATAAAATGTCTTTGAGCAATATTAACGATATTCTATCAAAATATAATGTCCAATGTCTTGAGGGAATCACTCTGGAGGGAGATGTGGAGATAGAGGTGAACCTCAGCGGTGATATGGGATCTGGCCTAAACCAGGCGCTGGGTTCTGAGCTAACAAAACTCGCTATGCATCTGCTTAATTTTTCCAAAAGTATGGGCTATCCTGCCGAATCCATGCTACGCCAAAGGTGATTGACTGATGAGGTGGGCATGCTTATTCTATTTTTTTATTGTATTATTTTTAATCGCATCAAATACGAGCAATGCATCGGACTGGCCTTTGTTCAAGAAGGACGCCATCAACTCAGGCTCAAGCTCTGACCGGGTTCCCGATAATCCTGCCATCCTATGGTCTGCCGATATTCAGAGGATGGAGACCACTCCCGTGATCTCCTCTGATCTGGTCTATACCCTGGCAGGGAACGGCTCGGTCTTTGCATTTGATAAGAACACGGGTGGCCTGAGGTGGAGGTCCCAGCTGGACGGCTGGGTCTTCCAGATGTCACCTCTTGCCTGCAGCGGAGAAAAGATCTTTGCAGCCACTGATTCTGGAGTTCTGGCATCCCTCGATGCCCTGACCGGAAAGGTGCTCTGGAAACGGGATCTGACCGATAAGAGATTTGAGGCGCCCTTAAACTACGTAGACGGCCAGCTATTCTTAGGAGAGGGAAGTGCCTACGGAGCAGGCCAGAAGAAGTTCTTCTGCTTTGATGAAAACGGCACAGAGTGCTGGAACGTCTCCAGGAACACGACGGGCTACGCGTGGTGCGGGGCCTGCAGGGCTCAAGACTACCTGGTCTTCGGCCAGCATGACGGCCGCATCTTTTGCGTGAACCGCCTGAGCGGAAAGGTATCTGATGAGCTGAACCTGAGTGACAGCTCCAGAATGAGCTTCTCCAGGGAAAAGCCTGGTAGGATCAGGGCATCTGCAGCCTTCAAAGACGGATACGTCTATATCACATCTGAGATCTCGGCTGAGGAGGGCTATGCCTGGAAGATAGGCCTGGATAATAATACTGGGAAGTTCGAGGATCAGGGATGGAGCTCTCCAGTGGGCTTCAGCACCTCAACGCCTACCGTTTACAAAGGCCGGGTTTACCTGGGCCTGGGCGAGCACGGCCATCCCGGCGCTCTGGCCTGTCTGAACGACTCCAGCGGCGACTTGATCTGGTCCTACCCTGTGGAGGCTGGAGTGAAGTCCTCTCCGTCCATATCGACGGCAGATGAGGCGCCGAAGATACTCTTCACAACCGCCCAGGTCAACGGCTCTGTCTACTGCCTGAAGGACGCGGGAAAGACGGGAGAGATGCTCTGGAAATTGAATCCTCCTGATACGGGATATCTGCTGGGCGGCGTGGCCATCTCCGACGGACGAGTTTATTTCGGAACTGAGGGCAACCAGCACTACGGAAAGCTGTACTGCCTCGGCGACGCCGTGGGCTGGCCCCAGTTCCATCTGGACCCCG
>JBHGAU010000046.1:0-21735 GCA_041946675.1 Methanotrichaceae archaeon
ACAGTCCTTGGTTGGGATACAACCTAGATGCCCCCGAATTCATTCGGGGGAGTAGTCACTCTCTCATGAACCCAGGGTCTATAATGAGTGTGCCTTTGGAAAATATAAAACCAAAGCCTGTACTGCAGCGGATGAAGGCATAGCTCTTGCAGGTGGCATAAATATCGCCCATGATGCGGATCTGGGCAAGCTTTCTGTTATTGAAGAATCTGTTATCAGGAGCAATCCAGAACCACTCTTAATGTATAACATTCCTAGTAATACCGAAAATCTTAAGTAAAACTAAATTGAATTAAGTAAAGTACATTGGAACACAGCGAATTATAGGAGATCTTAACTTGTTCACAAAGGAAAAACCACGCAATTCGTTGAGGATATTGCTTGCAGAAGATAACTTCTGCGATCAGGAGCTGATGATGAGATTCTTGAAGTACATGGGCCTCCGCGCAGACCTGGCAAGCAATGGGATTGAGGTCCTTCATGTATTAGAAAACAGGTCTTATGATGTGATTTTGATGGATATACAGATGCCTAAGCTGGACGGCCTGGAGACAACCAGAGTTATCCGCCAGCAGCGGAATGATATGAGCACAAAGATCATCGCAATTACAGGTTGCAACCAAAAAGGAGATCGCGAGAAATGTATTCAGGCGGGCATGGATGATTACATCTGCAAGCCTGTGAAGAGAGAGGATCTCGACAATGCGCTAAGCAGCTGTCATCTTTAACTTTGAAAACCACCTTTATATCATACCTCCCAGACTGCCAGAACATTGTCCACGTTTATGTAATCTCTTCTGCCGCTGTCATTCTCAAGAACAAGAACGCCATCTGCGCTCCCCACAACTTTGCCTTTGATTCTGTCCGCCTTTCCAGTGCCGAAATATGCCTCTATCGTCTTGCCGTAGAGATGCTCGGATACAAATTTGTCCAACATAGCTCTCAACCTAAGGACTAGCAGTCTCATCGTACTATTTATAATTTTCAACAAATATACTTGATTCAGGAAAATTTTGTTTGATAAATCTTTTTTAATTTCGATCAATGTAGAACGAATTGTCTGCATCAGCTCACATGCCTCGGAGATTGTCTATGCCCTGGGCGATGGCGATAAGATTGTTGGGCGCGACTCTTACTCGTTCTTTCCAAAATCTTTCGAAGGAGTGCCGGTGGCGGCCGCAAGCTCCTATGCTCCAGATGTAGAGGCAATCCTTAAAATGAGTCATGGTCTGGTGGTCGCCGACAGCATGCTCTCCAAGGATAATCGCAAGAAGATCGAGGCCAGAGGCATACCGGTTATCATTGAGACGGCACTGAAATAGCCGTCGGGCATAGATCTGGAAAAAGAATAGCAACGGTTGATCGAACTGCTTGAGCCTGCCGTTTGCCCTCAAACCGACCGCGAATGAGTACAATCAAGTAGCATGCCATAGTCGATGTTCTCCATGAACCTTCTTTCGCGGGTATCCTTCGTATGGAATTTCATGATATTGATGTCGTCTCCCTCAGACGGAGATGACAAACTGGTGATCCTTTCCGGATACCGGGAGTAATTGCACAGCAAGCTCTCTCCAATGGCGTGGAGCCTTCCGCAGTTCCCCCATTGGTTGGCAATGGCCAGATGCATCTGTTCACTCAGCCTTGTCTCCCAGACGAACTTGGTGCCAGCATCGTTCCAGAGAGCAGGCACACAGAGCATATCGGCGCCGAGCTTCGCCAGCGAATCTGAAGCTTCCGGGAACATCAGGTCGTGGCCGATGAGCATGCCGATCCTGGCGAAGGGGAGGTCAACGGCTGCAAAACCATCGTTCCCCGGGATGGCCCATATCTTATCGCTTGAGGAGAGATGGACCTTTCTGTATTTGCCGATCAATCCCTCCGGCCCGACAAGAACTGAGCTGTTGTAGAATGCCATTTCGCTCTTCTCAGCTATGCCAAACATGATGAAGAGATCCTTTTCCCGTGCTTTTTCCGCAAAGGCATTGCTGATCTTTCCCGGTATATGCTCCGAGCACATCATCGCTTCCTCTAAATTAAAAATTGGTCCAGAAGCGCAGAGCTCAGGCAAGACGACGAGATTGACCGCCTGTGCAGCTTTGGCCACGGCTTCGTCTATGAGCCCAAGCGCACTTTTCACATTGGCTTCAACCTCCATGGGTTTAGAGCAGAACTGCAGTGTCGCGGCTGTAAATTCGGCAGCTTTCGGCAGACCCAGCAGGAACTCGATGTTGATATGAGAGTATGGGTCTAGAGTGATGTTTCCATAGCATTGAGGATGCCTGCCGCTCAGGACATTTTTCGACATGATGCCGCTCAAGGGCAAAGAGCCATAGATGGTGGTATCCTCTGGAGAGCTGATCCGAGCTACCACTTTGCCCTGGGAGTCTACGATATAGGATTGTGCACTGTTACAATCCATGACCTTATCTTTTCCAGTCCGGTTGCAGGCCAGGATATACATGCCGTTTTCAAGGGCTCTTGCCCGCCAAAACTTTTCTGGGTTGTGGTGCTCTGGAGGCCAGTTGGCAGGGACCAGCAAAAGCCTCGCACCTTGCAGAGCAGCAATCCTTGCAGGTCTGTAGAAGTAGGAGTCGGCACAAATCACGAAACTCAGTGTCCCAAACTCGGTCTGAACCACAGGAACCGGGAGGTTACCCTTTGCGGCCCATAGATTTTCCCTGAAGGCAGGGGACAGCTTGCGGTGTCTGGCCACAACGCTTCCCGTTGGCCCGAGCAAGGCTGCAGAATTGTAAAATATGCCGGTTCTGGGATCGAGCTCAGGCATGCCGATGCAGATGTAGCTGCCATACTCGTTAGCAATCCGGCCGAATGCCTCCGTCGTCGGCCCGGGAATGCTCTCGGCAAGAGGGGCAATTTCCCTTCTGCTCTCGAAGGCATAACCGGTAGTGGCCAGCTCCGTATTTACGATGATTTTGGAGCCTTTCCTTGCCGCTTCTTCATTTAACTTCAATAGTCCGGCAATATTCTTATCTTTTTCCTTCCAGGAAATAGTGGCATGAATCAAGGCGACTTTCAAGTCTTCGTCATGATTTGGAATCATTTATTTATCATTTCCCTTCACTTTTCACAGGTGGGCGGCGAGATTTGTGGTTCTCGAAACCTTATTTGATCAAAGTAATTTGCTATAACTAAAAATAAGTTTCGTTAGCTTCAGAAGTCTCTTTCCAGATCCTTTTATAATGCGCAAGCTTTAAATCCAGTTAAATTTGGCTAAATCCAAACTTCGCCTGAGCAACCAGGATCGGTTCCAACAACCTCTTTCCGGCAATTAGGACATATGTAATAACAGAACTATCACCACAAATTATTATGACTCTTTGGCAGAAATTAAAACCAGGTTTTTCTGCCGCGAAGCAGCTTGCAGAAGCTTAGACATCCCTCCTCGCAGATAACCTTGATCTCAATGAACTTTCCCGCCTCTGCTGAGTTCCAGGTTATCTCCATCTTGCCATCTTCACAATTGGTCTTATAATATGGATATTCAAAGAAGCGCATCTCTCCCTGCACCATTGGGTGCCAATATGTGTATGCAAGGTCCTCACAACGCTCTATTTTATCCCGTCTATCCTTAGGTATTCTGCAGGTCTCGACTCCCATCGATGTCTTGATGGCAATCTCGATCGCTTCAGGCGTCTCAGTCCTTTTAGCAAACTTCCATCTATATGGCTTGATTGTGGGCAGGGCGACGAAGCCCTTATTCTCTTTGGCCATCTCCTCACGAATCTTCAGGGCAACTCTGGATGGGTAGTAAATGACGAATATCGATCCGAGCAGCATTGCAACGCTTCCAGCATCTGCAAATGGCAGGATATCCAGGTAGGCGAAAGAGAGCAATATAATTCCAGTGAAAGAGAAAAACATCAGCAGAGGGTTGATGCCCAGATCTATGTTCAGTTTATAGTACTTCTCGCTCAAGGGATAGAAAAGAGGCACTCCTCCTGTGCCCAGAAGATCTCCCAGTAGGTGAGAAGACCCCGCAAGGAAGATAACCATGAGCAGTCTTGTATCCAGTGATTCTGCCGGGACGAATAGAAATGAAATTGCCCCGAAGATGAGAACAGAGGCGGCAATAATAAAGACCAGTGTGTGAGTTATCCCATGATGCCCAGTGAAGGGAAGCCTCTTCCATAAAGGGGCCATAAGGAAATCGAAGTCCGGGAGAAGGCTCATGAAGATGCCCGAAGCAATATAAATATTGGGGTTAGAGCCATCGGCCGATGATCCAATGATCAGGCCTATCAGGATATGAGTAAAGAAATCCATTATTATTCGAATCAATAAAAAACAATCAGCATTTCACGATCATCAGGTGATGGCTATTTCCATTCGCTATAGCTCCACTTATAAACCATCCTGCTGAATGTTATGTTATCTCCCGGGCCTGAGATCATCTTTATCTCCTGCCATTTCTGAAGCGTCTCCGCGAGCTCGCCCAAAAACTGCGCCATCCAGGTGCTTCTAGTGCGGTCATCCATATTGTTCAATTCGAGCCCGGCAGTCCTGGCCTTGGCTTCTGCCAGGCTATCAATGCGCTTCCTGCTCTGAATCATCTGTGCGGTTACTCCTCTTCCTTCCTCGTCCTCAGCTACTGTGAACTCATAGTCGCCTATAACCACAATCTCGCCCGGCTTGAGCTTTCCCGCCTTTATCTTCAAGCTCGCATAGGCCATAGATTTGAACATGTCATCTTCGGAGACAAGGCGCACAGTCCTGTTCATAGCATCCTTCTGGTAATCCATCTCGTTCGGCATTTCTGATCGGCCCTAATCGGTATACTTGATCTATGTTATCATCATATATTTAACTTGTAGGAGCGAAGCAATAGATTTCCTATCATGAAGTCTCTATCGGCATTGCATCCAAAAGCTCCCGGGCCATCGTTTTTCCCTATCATAGCTGCCAAAGTTCTTCTCCAATAAATCGGGATGCTTTATATGCATATAGCTTCCTGCCCATAATATATGCCAAGCGGAATTGCATATTAAGAACGCCTGCAGGAGATATTGCTCATTCCAAAAATGATGGTTTTTTAAGATCCAATGCTTCGGGTATTCCATCGGTAAGAATATATCATGCACATGAACTAAGACGCCAGGCTTAAGGCGGGGCAATATTTCCAGGTATTCGTATTGGACATCAGAACCAATTTTAAGGACGTGGCTGGAGTCGATGAATAGAATATCATTTGCTTGAAGGCCTTCGAACTCTGATAATGGCACCTCTTCAAGCTTTTTATCTATAAGTTTAGATAGTCCTGGAAAACCATTCTTCAGAGCGTCATCTGGATAAGGCTCAATCGCTGTAAGTTCTCCGAATCCATTAGTTTGGATTGCGCGGGCTGAAAGCAAAGTTGAGTTGCCCGAGCCAATCTCTATGATCTTCTTTGGCTTGAAATGGCGGATCATGCAATATAATATCTCGCCATCAACTGATGTGAAACTTTCATTATTAATGTAGTATTTTAAGGAATCAGTGCATGATCGGGGGATTTTCTCATATTCTTCTTTATATAATCGTGCAAAATCCGATAATAGCTGAAGCTGTTGCGTTTCGTTAATATCGATCCCTGGCAAAGACGACTCTCTTTGCCACAGCTCATCTTTCAAAAATCTCGTGTCAGGGATTGGCCAATAGTAATGATTTGGAGACAAATGAAATCCTAGGCTCTGCAAAAAGTTAAAAGCAAAATCACAAAAGTGCAATCTTAAGGAGTTCACAGGTTCCATATGGACGATAACCATTCGAGAGTTTAAATAGCCATCGAGTGATTTTGATGGGATCAATAGTTATCGAAATAATGAGTCCCAAATGAATGTCCCAGAAAAATAATATTAGTGGTATCGGGAAAGATAAATGAGCGGGAAGTCCCGAAAGCAGTTTCAAAATGGGATTCTTCGGGGCTTACGATAGCTGAATTGCCCTGTGGAATTGCATATTTTGGTGTAGGCAAAGAGAACAGTTATGAGATTTTACGATCTTCTTTGCCTGATCTTCGGAAGCACATCCTTTCCATAGCTCTTTATGAACTGGAGCTGGTCCGGGCCTGCACAGTGGAAGATGAGATTTGTAAACCCCAGATCGATATACTTGTTTGCGAACTCGACATGCTCCTGCGGATCTGCGGAGATGAGCATCTTCTGCTTTATCGTATCTGAGCCAACAACAGACCCGTTCTTCTCTGACATCTTGGGTGTATAGAGCCTCTGGCTGTACATAGCCGGTATCAGAGTTCCTGCCCAATAATCCTTCTTGATGCTGATGGCGGCCTCTTTATCATCTGTATAGGCAACCCCGAGCTCTATGAGACGAGGGCTCTTGCCTGGATCTCTTCCGGCCTCTCGTGTCCCGGCCTCAAATCGTTCAAGCAGCTTCTTGTAAACCTCCGGGCTATCGCCGCCTACGGTGATCAGTCCCTCGCCATATCGGCCTGCGAACTCGGCGCTCTCAGGAACCAGGCTTGAAACATAGATAGGTATGCTTCCTTTTGGCCTGGTATAGAGTTTGGCTTTGCGAGTAAGATAATATATGCCGTCAAAGGTCACTTCTTCTCCAGTCCAGAGGGCGCGGATAAGCTTTATCGCCTCGAGAAGCATCGCCTGGCGCTCGTCATAATCCGGCCAGTATCCTGTCGCAGAGTATTCGTTCAGGGCTTCGCCGGTGCCGACGCCGAGGTATGTTCTTCCTGGGGCAAGGCTTGATACAGTAGCTGCAGCCTGAGCAATGATGGAAGGATGATATCGCAGGATTGGACACGTGATTCCTGTTCCAAGCTCTATTCGCTTTGTCTGAACAGCTGCAGCTCCAAGCCAGGTCCAGGAGAAGCACGCCTGGCCTTTCTCGCTCCATGGATGAAAGTGATCGCTGACATCCAAGAAATCGAAGCCAGCCATATCTGCGGCTATTGCATAGTTCAAGAGCTCATCTGGCGGGTACTGCTCAGGCCCTGCCTTCCATCCAAGTCTCAGCATTATTTTAGCCTCGCTGCCATCATTCATGAATCTGTCCAAGAAGTGCGCCGAAACAAATCAGAGCACAATTTAAATTATGTTACATTATTTGTCTAATGAATAAATAAGTTTTTATGGATTCATTGAGTGCTTCCTGATCTGATCTAAATCCAAATTTTCGGCAGGGCATCCGGGATTAGGTTAAGCGAAGGATAAGGTTTTAAGGCATAAGGACTGTACCGAGGTCAGGCCTGCAGACAGGCCTCCGCTGGCCAGCATCTGAATTGATCGGTGATAAGAGGACCTGGCAGTATAGCGGAGGCTCTAATTTAGTCTTTAAAGTTCATTCAAGAGGGATTTACAAATGAAAGCGTTGGTCACAGGTGGAGCGGGGTTCATCGGCTCGAACTTAGTCGAGGCGCTCGTGGATAATTATGAGGTAACCGTGCTCGATAACCTCCACACAGGAAGCATAAAGAACCTTGAGAAGGTCGGCAGGGATATCAAAGTTATAGAAGGATCCTGCAACGACTGTCTATCCCTGGATCTTTCGCCGGATGTTATCTTTCATTTGGGAATCCCTTCTTCGTCTCCCATGTACAAGAAGAATCCAAACCTCTGCGGCGAGGCAATCAACGGCATGATATCCATAATGGAGCTTGCCCGGCGCTCTAGCAGCCGAAAGGTGATATTCGCATCGTCCTCCTCTTTGTACAGCGGCATTCCTGTTCCTCATAGAGAAGATGCGATAATTCAGGTCACTGATTATTATACCGAGGCCAGGCTGGCCATAGAACGCATAGCTGAGCTTTACTGTAAGCTCTATGGGATCGATTATGCAGGCATGAGGTTCTTTTCCGTCTATGGGCCACACGAGGAAGCTAAGAAGTCTTACGCTAATATGATCACCCAGTTCCTGTGGGGCATGAGGGAAGGGCATGCGCCTGTAATATTCGGCGATGGGATGCAAACAAGAGATTTCACCTATGTGAAAGATGTCGTTGATGCCCTGATCCTGGCATCGAAGAAGGGCACGGGAATATTCAATGTAGGGACTGGAAAGTCATATACCTTTAACCAGGTTGTGGACCTGTTGAACGAGATGCTTGGAAAGGATCTCAGGCCCGAGTACAAAGAGAATCCGATAAAGAACTATGTCATGCATACGCTGGCGGATACTGCGAAGATAAACGCTCTGGGATTTAAGGCCAGATATTCGCTTCGGGAAGGGGTAAAAGAGCTTTTATATTAATGATCGTCTTGAATATGATCCACATTATTTATGGCTGAATGCTCGCAAAAGATTTTTGAGGTAAACAAGGCATCTATTTAAGTACAGCCGCCCTCGGCTATAAAAGCTTATAAATAAGAAGAGTAACTAGAAAAGCCTAAGTCTCTCCAAAGGGAAGTATATAAGATCAGTTGCTAACCTCGTGAATGAGACATATAAAAAAGAATAAAGAGGATTAAGGAATCAGGGAGGCAATCACAGATGAGAAACATTTTGGCCATAACTATAGCCCTTATGTTTGCAGCAGCTATGCTGTCGCCTGCAATAGGGTTCACATTCCAATCTGGAGGCAATCAGTCCTACAGCATTGGGTCGACCCCTGTCAATTATTCGATAAGCATGGGTGAGCCGGCACAAAATTTCACACCCAATATGATACCGGCAGCGGCCACTCCGAAACCAGCAGTAACGGTCGCTACTGTATCATACTCCATAAATCTTGGGGGAGCATCGCCCTATTCCATGAAGCTGCCGTCCGGGTCCAGCGTGGCGCCTCAAGGGCTCGCAACAATGCCTGCGACTGTGGCGCTCGGATCGATAGCAAATAGCTGATTCGGCTTAAATATTATTTTTTCGCATTAAAGTTATTTGAATGCTTACAGATTTTACATCTGTGGCCTAATCTTCAAAAGGTTGCAGAAGCATGCCGGGCAAAGCATCGATAATGGTAACAGGGATCATGCTTTTATTGAGCATATCCATGGCATCAGGGGAAACGACATTAACAAAAGGATTCGGATCGAGCGTCTTTACGGATATCGGACTCCAGCCTAATCTTGGCTCTTTATACGAGAAGATCAATTCCACCAGCACATACAAAGTTGAAGAAAAAGACAGCGAACATTTGCGCTGGCAGCTTGGTACCTCCGGAAAATCAGACACCGCCATAGTCTTCTCAGATGGCGGAATCCAGATAGGAAGCTCGCTCAAATTCAATCCGGCGGCGAAGGACCAGCTTGACTCCGATCTGAACAATGTCATCAAGCTGCTGAATACGACTGTTAGGGTATCCGATGCCTCAAGTAGGCAGGCCCTGAGCTCTGCCCAGTATTATTCAGGTGATAATCCTGTTGATGCCGAGACCTGGAGGAGGTCCGGTGATCAGCTTTTCAACAAGGGAGCTTATGACAAATCCCTGGTCTTCTACGATAGATCTCTGGCCCAGGTTCAGTCCAGTGCCGAGACATGGAACAATAAAGGCGCGGCTCTCGCATCTCTGGGCAGAACTGAAGAGGCTTTGAGCTGCTATGATAAAGCAATCAATATGAGCCAGGGCAATACCGATCCTTGGAACAATAAGGGCGTATCCCTGTTTAACCTCGGAAAGACGGGCGAAGCTTTGGAGTGCCTGAACCGCTCCTGTCTGCAGGATTCGGGAAACGCCATGGCCTGGTACAACAAAGGAGTGGTGCTCTCAAATCTGAATCGATATCATGAGGCACTTGATTGTTATAATAAATCGATCGATGATGACTTTTACTCGCCTCAGACCTGGAACAACAAGGGTCTGGCAATGGCTGAGATCGGTCTAACGAACAGCTCCCTTGAATGCTTCAGGAATGCAATCGATTTGAACACGAAGTATGCCGATCCATGGGTCAACGGCGGCATTGTTCTGCAGGAGCTTGGGCTTGAGGCAAAAGCCAAAGAGGCGTTCGGCCAGGCTGAAAAGCTTGGATACACCGGGCCCAAGGAATTCCAGTGGGCCGGAATGGCGCCCCTGGAGCTTATGGGCGGATCAAATGAAGCCGTTCCGGGGCTTGGGGGAGATGCGATATCTGCCGGTGTGATCGGCATGCTGATAGCACTAGTGCTTGTTCGGTACGGCAAACAAAAATATTAACTAGATATCAAACTTAAGTGGTGCGATGAAGAAAGGATGAAGAAAGCTTTGATAACAGGGATAACCGGGCAGGACGGCTCCTACTTAGCCGAGCTTCTTATCAGCAAGGGTTATGAGGTACACGGCATAATCAGGAGGTCGTCGACCTTCAATACTGCAAGGATAGATAACATATATGTCGATCCTCACGATGAGGATGTCAAGCTTTACCTCCATTACGGAGACCTATCTGACTCAGGCCAGATTTCCAATATAGTTTACAATATCAAGCCCGACGAGATCTATCATCTTGGCGCTCAAAGCCACGTCAGAGTGAGCTTCGACGTTCCCGAATATACAGGGGATATCACGGGGCTTGGGACGATAAGGATTCTGGAGGCTGTACGAAGAAGCGGGAACGGCATAAAGTTCTACCAGGCATCCAGCAGCGAGATGTTCGGAGAGGCTCCTCCGCCCCAGAACGAGAGCACTCCTCTCATGCCCAGAAGCCCCTATGCGTGCGCCAAAGTCTACTCTTACTGGCTGACCAAGAACTACAGAGATGCCTACAATATTTTTGCTTGCAATGGAATACTCTTCAATCATGAGTCTCCCCGGCGCGGAGAGACGTTCGTCACCAGAAAGATCACAAGAGGGATAGCCAGCATACTCCTCGGCAAAGACAAATATTTGTATTTGGGAAATTTGAGCGCCAAGAGGGATTGGGGCTATTCTCCTGAGTATGTCGAGTTCATGTGGAAGATGCTACAAAATGACCATCCGGACGACTTCGTTATAGGTACGGGCGAAGCTCATTCCGTCAGGGAGTTCCTGGAGAAAGCCTTCTCCTATGCTGGCCTTGATATGCAGGAGCACGTAAGGATCGATAAGAGGTACTTCAGGCCTACTGAGGTTGAATCTCTGCTTGCGGACTCGGGGAAAGCTCGCAAAACGATGAACTGGGTGCCTCAAATCGCATTTGAAGATCTGATCAAGATAATGGTAGACGCCGATATGAGGGCTGCCGGTCTTGAGCCAATCGGCGAAGGCGACCAGATACTGAAGAGGAAGTTTGCGGATCGATGGTGGAGAAGGGATTGAAGCGGATCTGCTTCTATACGAGCGATTATGGCTACGGTCATGCTGCCAGGGATATCGCCATAATAAGAAGGATCCAGCAGGTCGGCTTTGCAGAGATAATTGTAAAAACGGATACTGCGTTTGATTTCATGAGCCGATCTCTGCCGGGCTGCACTATAGTGAGGCAGAGGAACGATATCGGCCTGATCTATAATGATAGAATTAAGGTTGACAGGGATTCAACCAAAAGAGCGCTGGATGCCTGGGTCGGTTCATGGGATGATTATATTCGGGCAGAAACGAAATTCTGCAAAGAGAATAAAATAGATATGATCATCTCCGATATAACCCCTCAGCCGTTTTTAGTTGCTGAGGATCTGGGGGTTCCGGGGATTGGTCTCTCAAACTTCACCTGGCATTACATATTTTATAATCTGCTCGGAGCCGATCCTGCCGTGGAGCGAATTGGTGAGGCTTACAAGGCGGGAGATTTGGCCATAATCCTGCCCTTCCACGAGGAGATGGGGCTTTTCAGGGCTCGAAAGATAATACCGCTCGTTTCCAGAAAAATTACGGTGAGAAGGAACGCCCTTAGAGCCATGAACGGAATCGGAGAGGATGAGCTTCTGATATATCTGGGCCAGGGCAAATCCCTGAAATCGGGAATCTTCAAGGAGCTTGAAGATCTTGAATTGAGAGGCAAGAAGCTTCTGGTATCCTCGAACGCAGAGCTGCCGGGAGGGATGCCGCAAGAAAAGATTGTGAGGATACCGCCGACTGAAACGGAGAGTCAGAATTACCTTGCGATGGCCGATCTTGCAGTATCCAAGGCTGGGTATAGCACAGTCTCCGAGGCTATTCAAGGACGTGTGCCCATGCTCCTCTTCAGGCGGGAAGGCTATGAGGAAGATAAACTCATAGTAAACGGCGTGGAAAAGCTTGGCGTTGGCCGGGAGACCGAGATTGATGATTTTGCAAGCGGTAGATGGATTAATGAATTAAACGATATTGAAAAGTACAATGATAGTTTCGATCGCCTGGACAATACGTTTAAAGCCGACGGCACACAGGATGCTGTGGATATGATAAAAGGGATGGTCCTGTGAGCTTCTGGGATGGCAAAAAAGTTCTATTGACCGGTGGAGCCGGATTTCTGGGAAGAGAGGTGGCCGGCAGGCTTGTTAAGGCAGGTGCAGCACCGGAGAATATTCGGATACCGAGAAGCAGGGATACTGATCTGCGGAGATGGGAGATCTGCCAGAGCGCTGTTAAAGGTATAGATCTGGTGATTCATCTGGCTGCAAGGGTTGGAGGCATAGGTTTCAACCAGAATTATCCTGCCAATCTGTTTTACGATAATGCCATAATGGGCATTCAGCTCATGGAGGCTGCAAGGCTGGAGGGAGTGGGAAAGTTTGTGGCCGTAGGGACGGTCTGCGCCTATCCGAAGTTCACTCCTGTTCCCTTCAGCGAGGATAATATATGGAACGGCTATCCTGAGGAGACCAATGCTCCTTACGGCCTTGCCAAGAAGATGCTTCTGGTGCAATCGCAGTCTTACAGGCAGCAATATGGATTCAACTCAATCTATCTGCTTCCAGTCAACCTCTACGGGCCGGGAGATAACTTCGATCCTGAGAGCTCCCATGTCATTCCGGCCCTGATAAGCAAGTTCAGCAAGGCTGTCAGTACGGGCAGCAGAGTGGTGGAGGCCTGGGGAACAGGTCTCGCCTCCAGGGAGTTCCTCTATGTGGATGATGCCGCCAGAGGGATAGTAAAGGCTTCCGAGAGCTATAACAAACCGGATCCGGTGAACCTGGGGTCCGGCAAAGAGATAAGCATCAGGGATCTTGTGGAGCTGATTGCGAGGCTTACCGGATTTGAGGGAGATATCAAGTGGGACACTGCCAGGCCTGACGGTCAGCCTAGAAGGTGTCTGGATGTGAGCCGGGCGAAGAAGGAGTTCGGCTTCGAGGCGGAGATGGGCTTTGAGGAAGGGCTTTTGAGGACTATTACCTGGTACAAAGAGCATTATGAGTCAAGCGCTGTCTAAGGGATTCAATTCGGCCGACGAAGTTCCCAAAATAATAATCCGGCCGCCGAGTGGCTGGATGCCGATAGATCTTAAAGAGCTCTGGGCCTATCGTGAGCTGATTTATACCTTTTCAACCAGAGATATCAAGGTTCGCTATAAGCAGACTGCATTGGGCGCTGCCTGGGCAATAATCCAGCCTCTGTTTGCAATGGTGGTATTTACGATATTCTTCGGAGGGCTTGCAAAGATACCATCCGAGGGAATTCCCTATCCGATCTTCAGCTATTCTGCACTTCTTCCATGGACCTTATTTGCGGAGGGCGTCTCCCGATCGACAAGCAGCATGATCTCCAATGCAAATATCATGACCAAAGTATATTTTCCGCGGATGATCATGCCCATATCCGGCATTATATCGCCGCTGGTGGACTTCGCAGTCGCATTCATATTCCTCATCGGGATGATTCTATATTACGGGTTCGTCCCGACCACGAATATTATCTGGCTGCCTGCATTCATATTATTGGCGCTTGCAACGTCTTTGGGCGTTGGGTTATGGCTTTCGGCGCTCAATGTGCAGTACCGCGACTTTCAGTATACGGTTCCCTTCCTTATTCAGATCTGGCTCTATGCATCGCCTGTTGTTTATGCAAGCTCTCTGGTGCCGGATAAATATAGGATGATCTACGGGCTGAATCCGATGGCCGGGGTGATTGAAGGCTTCCGCTGGGCATTGCTCGGGACCGAGCCTCCAAGCTACATGGTCTTCGTATCTGTGATGATGGTTGTATTGATCCTAATTTCGGGCTCTTATTATTTCAAGCGGATGGAGAAAAATTTTGCTGATATCGTTTAAGGGTTAATAATGCCAATCTAGAAAACACCTCCGGGAGACGGTTCATATGCATGAGGCAGCAGCGAGATCCAGTACACAGGTCAACGATAAGCTTTTAATCTCTGAGAGCAGTTAATATTTGGAGCAGGTCCGATCCGTGAACTCTGCCAAGAAGGGATTGAGGGCCAAAGGCCAGGAAAAATATTATTTAGATGCACGCAAACTTCAGGAGAGGGTTGATCGCGCCGTAATCTGAATTGATTGTGATGATAAGAGGGTTTGGCGGGAATATCGGACGCCCGGGGCTCTGAGACTTCTCGGATATTGTTTGCATGTTTGGCAGTGGATTGAGAGCTGTTATTTCCAGCATCTTCTAAACGATTAGCGGTTTTCACATTTATGGGATGATAGACATGGCTAGCAGGTATATAATCATGAGGTCACTGGTAACACTTTGCATCCTTCTCTCATGCGTGCAGTTGGCACCCGGCGAGATGAGCATCTCTGGAGTCGGCTCGGGCGAGCTTCTGCTCAACTTCACTATCAAGGATACTGCGCCAGTGTTCTATGGGAGCTATAGCTATGACCTTGTGGGGATACATATCCCCCCTATCGAAGATTTCAGTATAAGCAGCTTAGATAAAACCGGCTATAGCTACACCCTTCCTGGTGTCTATATTCCCGGGAAGCCCAACAATTTTACAGTATCTGCAAGCAAGGTAAAAAATCTCAATATTGGCGTCCGAAAGGAACAGGGAAGCTACGAGAACGCAAGCATGGCCTTCACGCCTGAACGGACGAGGATATGGATCACCTCGCAGATTGAAGCAGACAGCAGAGGTGCAGCTGTTATTACTAATGATATGATATCGCCTGGAGGTTATCAGATCAAGATCTTCGGGGATGCTGCAGAGAATGTCTCCAGGGTAAACCTGACGATGACTTTGATCAAAAAAGTGATAGTGAACGGCAATTTCGATATTGGCGTTAATATGACGGGATTTCCTTCAGGGAACTACAAAATGAGCGCCAAGGCGATCAATGGATCAGTGCGGTTTGATGAGATAAATATTGAGGGGCTTTCTCTTTGAAGTTATTGGATAGATAGCATACTTTGATCAACCATAGGGCATACGAAGGATACGTCTCAAGAATCAAATCTGAGAATTATGAGGGTCGAGTGCCGGATATCACCAAGACTTCAATTGTTAACATAAACGCACAGCTGGTTAAGGGCATTCAATGTCTTGATAAGCTACCAGCCATCAAAGCAAAGATGCCGAAATTTTGAATCGGGAGACTTCATTCCAAAAGCTTAAGTTGCAGAACCATTATTGCCTTGCGTTTGCAGACGTCATTCTGCATTCTCCTCTGATTCAATCTGCTCCAATAGATCCAATGCAAGGCTGCGGGTCTCATTCAATACGCTATTCACGAGGTCAATGTTCTCAATGATCTTGACCAGATCCTCTTTAAATGTATTATCGGTAGCCACAATTTTTGTGCTATCGCCGCATTTGGTCACATCGATTCTTGTCATGCACAATTCACCAATTTTGGTGATGATTTAAGGATATATAGCCATTTTGGTTAGTATAGCTATCATTGTTATCCATGTTAGTGTATCTATACATTTAGGGCGAATAGATATAACTATAACCAGGACGATGGATAATCCGGTGAACTGTGACATGGAAATACAGCTAGCTGGGGAGAAGAGAGAGACTTTAGTTGATCCAATGTACAAGCGAATTGACAAAATGGGCCGTGTCTATGTGGATCGGGACCTTGCGGAACAGGAAGTTCTGATTGTGGTCATAAAGCCTGTTCCGCAGGATAAGATCAATTATATTAAGGTAGGAAGGGGAACGTAGATTATAGCAATATTTTTCTCAGTTCTGTTAAGTATGCGGTCTCTGGAGGGATATGCTTTCAGATATAATAGTTCAACTACCGATAACTTGACAGAACTATTGAAAACCACACTTCCTTTTAGGGCTAAAATCGTTGGCTTATTTGTTAGAAATAATGCGCACTTTAATGAACCGAAAATCTGCTTAATGAAAATTTGAGGATAAAACCAATGCTGGAGCAAACGGATAATCCAGTCAAAAAGGAGTTTCAATGAAGATATCCATCCTTGCATTATGCTTTCTTCTCCTAATCGCAGTTTGTGCGGCAGAGGATACAGAGTACTTCGATTGGAAAGGCCTAAAATTGTCTTCATCCAAAAACTACACCGGAGCTCTAACCTACTTTGACAAAGCGATCAAGCAAGATCCTAAGTATGTGGATGCATGGGTGCATAAAGGAGACACTCTAAAGGCTATGAAAGATTATAATGCTTCCCTAGCATCATACTACCATGCCGTACAGCTGAATAACCGTTCTAATGCAGCTTGGTCTGGGATTATAGATATATATAAATCTCTCAATGATTATGCCAATGCGACTAAAGCCGCCTCTGAGGTTACAAAGTTTGATCCCAAAAACAAAGCCAACTGGCTGCGTGAGGGAAGTTTCCTCCAGACGCTGGGATTGTTCAAGGAATCCCTGCCAAAGTATGACGGCGCCTTGAGCTTAGATCCTCAATATAAGGATGCATTATACCAGAAGGGAATCTCTCTTATTGCGACAGGCAACGATACTGGGGCAATAAGCCTCTTCGATCGAGTATTAGCTATCGATCCTAAGAATAAGTATGCCTATAATGCCAAGGGTTTGGCTTTAGAGGCCGAAGGAAAGTATGCGGAGGCTCAATCAGCTTACGATCAGGCAAAGGAGATTGATCCCAGATGGAGCCAGACTTTGGTTAACAAAATGAATGATCTGATGATCTCAGGCAAGTCGAAAGAGGCTATGGATCTATTTTGGGTGAGTTGATATCAGCATGAAACTATTTATCATGGCATTATGTGTGTTTATCTTAAGTTCTGTCTGTGCAGCTGATATGGCACCTGCTTATTTCGATAGTTTAGGAAGCAAGCTCTATAATTACAGAAATTACACAGAGGCCCTGGATTACTTCAACAAGTCAGCAGATCAGGACCCCGCTTATGTTAATGCGTGGGTCCACAAAGGGGATACCCAAAAAACTCTTAGAGATTACAATGGATCAATTGAATCGTATAATCAGGCCCTCAAAGCCAATAATAAAACGGCTACAGCCTGGTCGGGACTGATTGATGCATACTCAGCTAACAAGGATTATGCCAATGCCTCCTTAGCTGCAGCAAAGGTCACTAATTTAAATCCAAAGAATAAGGCCAGCTGGTTAAAGGAAGGGCAGCTACTGCAGGTGCAGGGAAGATACTTTGAGTCTGCTGCAAAGTTCGATGGTGCATTGGCTTTAGATTCTAATTATAAGGATGCACTGTATGGAAAAGCGCTAACTGATATTTCGCTGGGTAATGATTCTCAGGCATTAGATCTTTTAAATCAGGTGCTTTCTCAAGATATAAAGAATAAAAATGCGTATAATGCAGAGGGCCTTGCGCTAATGCATATGGGGAGGTATTCCGAGGCTCTGGATGCCTATAATAATGCTTTGAAGATAGATCCGAAGTGGAGCCAGGCTTTAAATAACAAGATGCATGCGCTGCTGGCACTTGGAAAGCGGGAAGAGGCTATGAATATATTCTTGAGCATTAAATAGCTCTTGTGATCTCTGCATTTTGCGGCTAATTTCGAGAGCAAAGGAGGATAAATGATACGCAACCCTGTACTCGGCCTTATTCTGATTTTACTGCTTATAGCGCCTGCTTTAGGGCAGGACCACGCCAAAGATACATCAATAGAGAATTATATTCAGCAGCTCGAACATAACGACAGCAGCAAAGTCAGGATAAGCGCTGTACAGGCTCTTGCAACGAGCCGTGATCCGAGGGCTATAGATCCGATGATTCAGGCTCTAAAGGATAAGGACAACAAGGTCAAAATGGAAGCTGCATGGGCGCTCGGAAAGAGCGGCAACGCAACTGCAATTGATCCTCTGATCCGGCTCCTGAAGTACAACGACAGCAACGTCCGGGAGTGGGCAGTTCTCGCGCTCGTAAAGATCGGGAAGCCATCAGTTGAGCCATTGATCGAGGCCCTCAAAAGCAACAATAGCCTTGTTCGATGGGAGGCATCGGCTGCGCTGGGATTGATCAACGATACTCATGCAGTGGATCATTTAATGCTTTTGCTGAAGGATAACAGTAGCGATGTCAGATACTGGGCTGCTGCCTCGCTTGGAATGATCAAAGATGATCGAGCTGTTGACCCGTTGGTCGATGCGCTTAAGGATGACAACATAAACGCCAGAGGGGAGGTTGTATGGTCCCTCCAAGCCATCAAAGGCACCGAGACTCTAGATTTATTGGTTGGAATCCTGAAGGGAGAAGATAATATCTCTCGGAGAAGTGCGGCATGGTCTCTAGGAAGGATTAGGGATAATAGGACTGTAGAGCCGTTAATCCAGGCGCTTGGTGATGATGATAGCAAAGTGCGGATGGAGGCTGCATATTCGCTTGGGATTATACAGGATACTGGGGCCATAGCACCGTTGATTCAGGCGCTGGGGGATAATGATAGCGATGTTCATACGGCAGCTACGAAGGCTCTCGCAGAAATTGGAAAACCTGCGATAGATCAATTGATTCAGGCGCTTGGAAATGGCAATGTTGAAGTGCGAGGAGGATCTGCTGATGCTCTTGGTGAGATTGGAGATTTAAAAGCCAGAGCGCCGCTGCTTCAGCTGCTCTCAAATGATAAAGATAGCGATGTGCGATTAAGTGCTGCTAGAGCTCTGAAAAAGATCAGCGAAGGAGGACGCGGCTTTACAATGCCAGAGAGAGCAGCGCCAAAATTTAAATATTGAATTGTGATTTATGCCGTGAGCGTCTCAATGAACGAATTTAGCATCTGAATTTATCAGGCCTTTTTCTCCAGCCTCACCGATGCGTTCATACGGCTCATAATCGGTATCTTCACCTTTTTCAAGTCTGGCGTCTCTGGACATGTCGAGATTCAAGAAGATGCAGAGGCTTAAAGACTGTTTTAGTGAGGCTAGAATCAACCATAGAGATGCAGGACACCTACTAGATTTAATATCTCGAGAATTGTAGTATATACGCATGAAAAAGAAGTTCAGCGTTTTGGTAGAAAAAGATGAAGATGGCTATTATGTTGCAACTGTTCCATCGCTTCCCGGTTGCCATACTCAGGCAAGGAGCCTTGATGATCTGATGGATAGAACAAAAGAGGCGATAGAGGCATACCTTGAGGCTGAGAAGGATATCGAAATCCCTGAGTTCATAGGTGTTCAGGTTGTCGAAGCTGAGGCCGGTTGAGGCTGAGAGAGTTGTTAAGGCTCTGGCTAAGATCGGCTTTCAGATTGTTAGGCAGCATGGGAGCCATCTCGTTATGAAACATTCCGATGGCCTGGTAACAGTTGTTCCAATCCATAAAGGAGAGATGCTTGGGCGAGGGATCTTGCTGAAGATCGCTAAGGATGCGCAGATCAGTAAGGAAGAGCTGATCCAGCTTCTAGATAATATCTAAGTCTCTATGATGCAAATCCCAGAACCGCTTTGACTTCGCATTTGAACCTGCTTCTAATTCCAAAAACTGCACTTTCTTCTGGGACTAAAACTATGGTTTTTCCTTAGCGTTCGTGAGTCGCCGGACGGACTGCTTAATAGCTTCATCGAATAGAGCGATGCTTACGGGTTCCGCCTGCGGATAGCGGCATCGAGAGAATATCCACTCCCTTTAAGGGGGGAGTAGCGTGCTGGCATCGCCGGGCGGGCTACCACAACCTACAGGTTGCCCATAGCCCTTCACTGGGGGAAGGCTCTTGCAAGCAGGCGATAAGGTTGATGGGGATTTGAGGGACAATTCCTGTTTATTCGGATAAGGGTATTTGGCTACCATTACCAACAAACGATAAACTATCCACCATGAAGACACAAAGGCACAAAATCTTTCAGAACTATCTTGAATCTGTGATGTAGAGAAATTTTTATCAATGGTGTGAGAGTTCGCTGCAAGCAATAGAAATAAGGAAATAGACAGAGAACGCACATCAAGTGAGAAAATGAGACTAAAGGTTATAATAACCGGCTCGCAAATCCACAATGCCTATCTTACAGAGTTAGCCATGCGTTTAGCTCTCAGGGGCATTGAAGTCTACAATGATGAGGAGACTTTTAATGAGCCTTGTGCCTGAAAGGAGCGTGGATAGTGAAGATTAAGATCATAATCATTGGACCCAAAGTTCATGATGTGGGCTATCGACCCTTTCTGATTGCGTTAGCTGACGGCTGCGATATTGAACGATTTGGGGTAAAAAATGATGTTATAGGGGGCGAACAGGCGGTTATTGCCAGGCTTGAAGCTGATAATGAGCAGATCACGGAATTCATGGAAGCAGTAAAGACCAAAAAGCCCCAAAAAGCGCAGGTTACAGATATCAAAAGAGAACCTTATGATGGTAGGGTGCCATCTATTGAGAGAACTGCGATCACAAACATGAATGCGCAGCTGGCTAAAGGCATTCAACGTCTTGATGAGCTGCCGGCCATCAAAGCTAACACTGACATCCTTCCAGATATCAAAAGGAACACTGATATCCTTCCAGATATTAAAAAGAACACTGATATCTTGCCAGATATCAAAGCGAACACTTATGCTATAAAAGTGAATACGGATGCAATACCTCACATCCTAGAAGAGATTAGAGGGATGAAAGAGGAGCTACAGCCAGGGTTTTCGATCCAAATTCAGCAGATGCAGAAGGATATTGAATCTATTAAGGAACGCTTAGGTATGCCTTAAGATTAATGGCTGCGCTATTCAGAGATTGTAATCCAAGAGCATATGTTACTGAAATATTTCAACTATAATCAGCAGATATATAGATGATAATATGAAGGCTTTAATCCAAGTTCATAAAGAAGGAAAATACTTCATAGCTGAGGATATCGTTACAACTATAGCAGATCAGGGGCTTACTGGGGATGAGGCGATCTCCAATCTTAAGAAAGGGCTTGAAGAACATTACCAAATTATTATAGAACTCGCTCCAAGAGAACATAAGCTCTCATTCCTGGACATCGAAGCAGTGATTGCCACGTTGTAGCTCTTTCTGCCTTTTAATCTACGGAAGAACCTTAAAAGCCTGTTATTCTTCTTCATCTTAGCCATGACTTGAGCTATCTCGACAAGAATAGTCCTGAGATTCTTAGACCCCTGTTTAGCGATGCTGCAAAACTTTTTCTTACCTGCAGATTCGTGAAGTCCTGGAGAGAGTCCACACCACTTTACCAGTCTTTCAGGAGTGCTGAAATCCTGATAATCTCCGATCTCTGCGAGGATAATCGAAGCTGATGTGAATCCAATTCCTGGAACCGACATGACTATTGCAAGGTCTTTAGCCCTGTTCTTAAGTTTGCTGAGGATCTCAAGGCTAGTTTTCTCTATCTTCTTTTCCAGGTGATCCAGGAGTTCCAGAGTATCCTCAATAAGCATTCTTGAAATATCATCGAGACCGTTTCCAAGAGCCGCTTTGATGAGATCTCGCTTTTTCTTGACCCTTCTTGAAGGTATGCTGTCCAGGATTAAGTCTGCGTCCTTACCTTCAACCAGGCCATTCAAGATATGTCTGCCTGATTTTCCAAAGATATCTGAGATACAAGAACTCAGCTTTATGCCGCAAAGTGC
>JBHGAU010000047.1:0-21671 GCA_041946675.1 Methanotrichaceae archaeon
AGTGTAGCGGTTATCACTAGGCGTTGCCAACGCCTAAACTCGGGTTCGAATCCCGATCGACGCATATAATTACCAATTAACCATTGGGTTATAAATTTGTTTATTTCGATATTGTAGATCAGTGCATAGGTGCACAAGTTTTAATTGAGGGAATCATAACATGCCATTTTCGCTGCTTCGGCGCGTTTTAAAACTGTTTCGATCGACAGGTAAAAATGCGTCGATCTAAATTTATAGGCTCAGGAGCTGTATCCCAAGGATGAGAACATTTTCGCCCAGGCTCGCATCAAAAGCGCTCTGGCAGATGAGAGTAAGGGGGAGGCCCTTCGTTCTATCTCATGGCATTAATGCCAGCTGCAACCTCAAATGCAGCTTTTGCGAGTATTGGCGAAGGCCGGGCAAGGAGATGGGCACCCCCGAAATAATTCGCATGCTCGACGATGCAAAAGATTTCGGCATAGGAGTGTATAACGCATGGACAGTCGAGCCGCTTTTAAGGAAGGACCTGGCCCAGATACTAAGGCATGCCAAGAGCCTGGGACTCATAACATCGCTCGTAACCAACGGAACGCTTCTTCGAAAGAGAGTTCATGATCTGGATGACCTTGATTACCTCTCTGTATCTTTGGATGGAATCGAAAGCTACAGTGATATTCGCAATGCTGATTTCAATGAGGTGCTTGATGGGATCAGTGCAGCTAAGGATGAGGGCCATGAGATCCTCATAAACTGTGTAATAAACAGCAGAAACCTGCATGAGCTCGAGGCGCTTGTCAGTCTGGCCGAATCTTTGGGCGTCTGGATATCCTTCGAGCCCATCAACGAATCCAAGGGCATAGATGCTAATGTTTGGGATGAGCTTGGAATCAGAGATCTTCGAAGGCTAGGGATTGCCATCGACCGATTGATCGAGCTGAAGAAAAATGGGATGCCAATAATAAATTCTACAACTTATTTGAGGATGATAAAGACCCTGAACCCGAAATTTAAGTGCCATGCAAGCGATATCATACTTCACATATCCTCCGATGGCAGCATCGGGAACTGCAGGGTTCATAGTGATCCTCTCGGGAATGTAGAGAACGGCATCTCAAAGGTCTGGAAGGATTCATTGGGGGCACGCAGACAGAAGGCCATAAGCTGTAAAGGTTGCTTGTTCTTCGGCTATGTTGAGAACAGCCTTCTCTATGAGTTCGTACCGGAGGTCATGGCTCACTATGAGTGGATGTAAAGATTGGAAAATATTAATTTCACCCCAGCTTCTTCATCTTTGAAGACTGTCCGCCCAGGACAACGCTATTGTTTGCGCTATTGAACTGGATGATGTCGGATTTGTAGCTGCTCGATGGACTGGAAGGGCTCATGCCTCGTGTGCTCACCCAGGAATCGATCTTGTGAGACATCTCGGCCATTCTGATCGCTTCCTCATCCTGCGGTGCCGATGTCTTGGGCTTTGGCGAGACGCTCTTCGAGGCATTTGCTTGGCTATTTATGGATTTATTTGCTTGATTATCGGCGCTATCGCCGGATGAGCCACTCTTGGATGCATTATTGGAGGAAACGCTATTCAATGAATTATTAGGTGTATTTTTATTGGATTGCTGGGATACCGGTTGTGATCCTGTTTCGCTGCCTGACTTATCCTGGACCTTCTGCGAAGCGATTTGTGAGCTGGCATCTATTCCAGAGGCCGATGATGACTCGACCTTATATACGCCATTATTGTCACGTCCATTCTGTGCCTCATTTTTATTTGTATTCATGGATTCTTTCGAGGTAGTGGACCCAGGTCTTGCGCGTGTATAGAATTTCTGAGTTGTAGCGTATGGATTGATTATGGATTTATTGGCTGAGAGGTTATTTGCAGGCGGGGTATTGCTTGACTGGATATTTGCGATACTCCCAGATTGCTTGCTTTGGGATTGCTCTGATGCCTCATGCTGATCAGCCTTCAAGCTGCCGATATTGAAGACGCTGTTTGAGTTATTCTCTGAGCTTCTATTATTATTTTCTTGTTCATCTGGATTGCCTGTCATCACACTGGTCCTAAAGGCATCCTGATCAATATCTGAAGCATTCATCTCCCTGATACTCTTTGAAAAGTTCAAGGCTATATCCCCGCCGGAAACATTTATCCTGGTAAGCTTAAATGATCTGTTATCTGCGGCTGATACCTCTGAAGCGGCAACTGGCTGCTGCTCCTTCTGATCGGATATTGAAGCGGAGTTTGCATTAGCAACTGTATTAGCAGCTGTATCGTTAACTGTATTGGTAGATGTATCGCTAACTATATTGGAAGCCTTCTCAGGAGGCTGAGCCGTCTCCACCTCCGGTTTGCTCTCCTCAATGGCAGAAGCCTGCGAATTTTGCAAATTTACAGCTACGCTTGCTGAACCTCCATTGTCCTTCAATTCAACTTTGGTGTTCTCCGGCAGGTCTTTCGGCCTGGTTTCGGATTCGCTTTCCTCTTTATTGTTATTCTTCACGGCTGTCTGGCCCGATACATTTATCCAGATATTCCTCTCATCATAGGGCTTTTGAAAGTTGCCATCTTTATAGAGAAGAAGATCTAGCCTCTGCATTTGTACAGGGCTTCCAACAGTATAGCTCAGCGGCCCCTCCCAACTATGATTATTATTCAGCTCTATGCTCTTTTCAGATAATATGGAATTATTTATGACGAGCCTCAGTGTGTAATCCACAGTGCGATGTTCTCGGTTTATTATTCCCGCCATAATTGTGCTTCTGCTGCCGGCCTCAATTGTAGCCTGAGAAGACTGATCCAGGATATAAAACTCAGTAAACTTTTTTCCGCCATTCTCAGCAGGAGACGCAGTAGACATAATAGTAATAGTCCCGGAATTGTTGGGGTGGCCGGAATAGGCAAAAGCAGAGATGACAATTACCGCTGCTAAAGAGAGGAGAATTATATACGTTCTTCGTTGATTTTTGGTATTCTGCCTTCGACCGACCTGTAGAATATCGCCCCCGAAGTTTGGGACGAACCTCCATCCGCTTGGAAGCGATGCCCATCTTATATAGGCCGCAGCGACTAGAGCCAGAGATATAACTGCAAGGGCTTGAACAAAGGTTGAGAGCATGGCCCTGCCCAAAATGCTTAGGCAAACGGCAGTCAAGGCTGCAACAATAGCGCTCGCTACCAAGCTCAGCATCATTCGTTCTTTCATTATGAGATCGCTGGCACGTGGAAATAGAGCCAGAATGATTGCGTATCCTGGAAGAAAGATCACAAGGACAATGCCTAATGGAGCGCCAAATTCGACTATACCACGGGGAAGCTGAGTGAGTGCTAAAGCCAATAATGAAAGCAAAGCAGCCTCCAGCAGGTCCCAGGGCAATGAACTCTTCTGTCTCAATATCTCCCTCCTTTAACAGCGATTCAGGATTGAATTACTACTGATAAAACCTTTTTCCTTTAATCATCAAAGGCCTGGCAGGATATCGTTTCAGTTCAGAACAATATAACAATTATTAATATTACAATTATTATGAGCCTTATTAAGATTAATTGCAAAATAAGCATCGAAGCATCAATATTTTAACAGAATTGCTTAAGTATTAGTAAGATAAATACTTAAAATCAATCATGCCTCGAATAGATGCCGATATTCCCCCAGAGCTCTATGATAGATTGAAGATATTCATCGCCAGGAGCAGAGGAACCCTTTATTGCCAGCAGTCTGATGTAATAGCTGAGGCGATAAGGGAATATCTTGACCATCATGAACGCAAAATTATAACTCGCGATTAGAGTTTAATATTTATATTCACGGCCAAAATTAGGTGATCATATGTTTCCAGGTTTGCCGGGTGCCGGCGGAAGGGGCATGAGCCCCAAGAAGATGAAGGGAATGCTGAAAAACATGGGCATAGACATTGACGAGCTTGAAGGCGTGAAAGAGGTAGTTATCCGCATGGCTGATAAAGAGATCGTCATTGAGAATGCTACTGTCGCAGTCATGGATGCCCATGGCATCAGAAGCTATCAGATCTCAGGCGATTCAAGCGAGAGGCCAGTATCCGTGCCGGGAGCGGAGACCGGAAAGGAGCCTGAAGTGATCATACCGGATTCCGATGTCGATCTAGTTGTGGCTCAGACCGGCGCAAGCGAGAACGAAGCTAAGGCGGCTTTAATCGAATCAAGGGGAGATATCGCTGCAGCCATTATGAAGCTGGGCACACAGTGAAGCTTCTGATTTCTATATAGAATTTTTTGAATAGAACGATTGTAACAAAAATAGTAACGGCGATAATAGCCGGAGGGCCCGCTTGAGCAATGCATCGCTGACAATCTATGATCCTATCTATGGAGCCATATATCCTGATGGTCTGGAGTGGCTGCTCATAAAGTCACGGCCAATGCAGAGGCTGAGGGGAATTAAGCAGCTTGGCCTTGTGGATACGGTCTATCCAGGAGCAAATCACACACGCCTCGAGCACAGCATAGGCACTATGTATATGGCAGGCCTGATCGCAGGCCGCCTTGGGTTCGACTCAATCGATATCCGCAAGGCCAGGATTGCAGGGCTTTTGCATGATGCAGGGCATTCGGCTCTCTCTCATGCGGTGGAGGGCGTCTTGGGCAGAAATCCTGAGATTCAGCCGCTGGTTGAAGGCAAGAGAGTTTCAAGGCATGAGGAGTTTACACACGACCTAATCACTCGCCATCCCTTCGGAGATGAGGCAATTTTCCTGGCAGATAAAGAGCTTGAAGATGCCGACGAGCTGTTTAAAGAGGTTGCTGATATCGCGATTGGCAAAAGGCCGCCGCTGGGACAGATTATATCAGGCGATATTGATGCCGATAGGATCGATTTTCTTCTGAGGGACTCATACCACTGCGGCGTTAGCTTGGGGCTCATAGATGCAGACCAAGTCATCCAGGCACTTACTATCCATAAGGGCAAAATCGTTCTTGCAGGTGGAAATAATTACAAATCAGAGATGTCTAGAACGGCAGCCGAATCGATGCTCATTGCAAGAGCGCACCACTATAACGCTCTGATACATCATCCCCATGTTCAGTCAATCAGGGCAATGCTTTTGGCTGCCCTGGAGGCATCCCTTGAAAAAAAAGATGCTGATGAGGCAAGGTCGAAGATTATTCTTTTCTTCAGAGAGTACACTGATCCAGATCTCTTGAGGTTCATATTCGAAAACGGCAGCGACTATGCATGCGACCTCCTGAGTCGCGTAAAATACGGCCGTGAATATCCTCTCTCTGCAAGATTTGATCACAGGCTTCTGGAGCCGGGAATAAGGATGGCTCTATCAACAATCTCACGCAATGAGAGGGCAAGAAAGCTGCTCGAAGACGGACTCGGGAGAAAATATCGTGCATTGGTAGACATCTCTGTCGGCAGCGGAGTTCCAAGATCGATGAGGACCGAGGAGGAAGGATTCCTTTATGATGAATCATCGCTGGCTGCAGGGCTTGTGAAATCCATCACTAGACAGATCTCACTTTCATTCTTTTCAGAAAGAATGCTTGAGATCTCTCTGGAGGATGTTAGGGACCAGGCGTTCAAGCTCCTGGGTTTCATACGGAAAGAAAGCTATCTGCCGATAGATGGGCTGTTGATAGTTTTCTTTATCTTGCACAGAATGCTTAGTGAGACCTTCAATGAGAGGATCCTTGTTCCCAGGATCAGGAACATAACCTGGCTATACAGGACTGTAGACTTTCTTAAGAAGGATGCGCGCCTATCCGGCCTGTACGATTATTCATTCCATTCGGAGTACGGCTTTCCATATAGCGAGAGGCTCTTTGAGGATATCCAGATCCTTGTCGCCATGGGAATGATCTATCAGGACCAGAGGCATTATGAGCTTGATGGCCGATGGCTCCAACGCTATGAGTATATGCTCACGGCCGAGGGCCTGGCTTATGCCGAAGGGGTTGTATCCTCATATAGGGCAGAGGCTGAAGTTGCAGATCGCCTCTTGAGAATGGAAAAACATACTATACCCTATGATATGGTAAGTTTGCTTCTGAGAAGGTATAAGGGAGAGATGACTAGCAAAAAGTAGGCTGACAGGCACAGGCGCGGTCAACTGCGCCTATCATGACGCTTTAACTTCTATCTATCTCAGTTCATCTGATGCAGCTTGACTGTTGGAGTTGGCGCTGGGAAGGAGAAAGCTTCTATCGGCGTCCAATCTGCTGCGAGGAAAGCTAAGCTGCTCGACCTTGCAGCATTATTATTATTCATCACATCTTTATAATTCTCTGCCAATGTAGTGCCATTAATGAAGTTTTTCAGAGTTGATGTAATCCCGGGTATAGTCGTTTCCGAATCAGCCTTAGGCATAGTAGTAACCTTTGACATATTGGTAGCACTGGCTAAAAACGGCTGTGTATTTCCCTGCTTCGCCATAATCGCAGGCATAAAAATACTTATGGCCAATAAGGCGATCAATACAATTATAACCTGTCTCATGGTGCCTCTCATTGTTCCCACTTGCCCTTAAACCTTTCTGTTGTCAAAGGCTGTTTCAGGAGACGCAAATACTGTCCAGTTCAAATATATTCGCAATGGAAGTTTTTTATTTATGTTTTATCGTTATGCTTCAGCATTACATGCAGATAGTGTTCAATCCTTTAAACCCGGCTTCATGGTGATGCGCCGCCACTCGCTCTATCCAGAGCCTTTAGCTCGGATGTAGCGGCATCAGGGTGCTCCGTTAAGTACTTTGCCACGCCAGGCCTATGGACCAGCCTGCAATCTATGCAAGTCCATACCCTCTTTCCCCTTTTAGTTTTAACAAATCTGCCAAGTTCGGGGTCTCTGCAGGGATATAACGGACAGAAGCAGTGGGTACAGTTCTGTTCAGGGAAATGATGGCAAGGGTAGTACTCGCAATTGCTTCTCCCAGTTGCCTTCACTGGACTGTCCGTCGCTTCTCTGATCATACAGGGATCATCCGTCACCAGGCCATCAGCACCCAACCTCAGAAGCCATCCTGCCTCAGCTATCGAATTAATGGTCCAGGGATAGACCGCTATTCCATGCCTATGAGCATCCTTGAATAATCTGGGGTTCGTTCTTTTAGGGAAGATGACATCTGCATCAGCCCACAATGCAAGCTCAACAGGCTTGACGGGCAGTGAAGATATTATGACTCCTGTTTTTATATTTGAGAAATTCTTGACCTCGCGAAGCGATGAATGATAAAATGATGTCACGATGGCATCGCTGCCAGACAATACCAGGGCCACCAGCTCTTCAATCCCCTCTTCTTTCATCTCCACAATTATAGATATGCCCAGTTCGCGGACTAGAGCAAGTGCCTCTTCAAGGGTAGGAACCTCCTGGCCTCCTGCATCCAGGGCCTTGATCTCCTTCAGGCTCAGATCTTCGACCTTGCCCTTGCCGTTTGTTGTGCGATCCACAGTCTCATCATGCATCAGGATCAGGGCGCCATCCTTTGTTAGCCTGACATCTACCTCGACCGCATCAGCTTTGCATTTGCTTGCGGTTCTTATCCCGACAAGAGTGTTTTCAGGCGATAATGCCTTTGAGCCTCTATGGCCTATAACAAGAGCCATCAACAAAATTTTGCCATCGGAAATATATCTTCTTATGCCTCGCCGGAAAAGGATGTCAGAAAAGGATTATACTCCATGAGGTGTATCTATTCATCGAATGCTTGAAAATCTTGAGAAGTTCTCGAATCTTAAGAGGGATGTGGCTGAGATCAACATTGATCCCTTACAGCGAGGCGGAATTCTTACGCCCCAGGCACGGAAAGCGCTGATCGAGTGGGGAGATGGCTATTCGATATGCGATTTCTGCGCAGGAGTTATGGATGAGATTAAAAGCCCTCCGATTGACGAGTTTGTCCATTCTGCACTTCCCGAGTTCCTTGGAATCGATGTTGTAAGAGTAACACACGGCGCACGCGAGGGGAAGTTCGCAGCCATGCACGCCTTATGCGAAAAAGGGGATTGGGTGGTCATGGATGGAAGCGCACATTATACGACTATACTGGCTGCAGAGAGGGCAAGGCTGAAGATACAGTTCGTTCCCTCCAGCGGTGAGCCCAATTATGCGATATCTGCACAGGGCTATGCCGATGCCATCGAGCAGGCATATGAGCAAAGGGGAAATGTGAGTATGGCAGTGCTGACATACCCAGACGGCAACTATGGAAATATTGCAGATGCTAGAAGCATTGCGGATGTCTGCCACGATTATGGCCTGCCATTTCTTCTAAACGGAGCCTACTCTGTTGGAAGAATGCCAATAAAGGCAACCAGTCTTGGCGCAGATATAATCGTGGGAAGCGGCCATAAGTCGATGGCAAGCTGCGGCCCTATCGGAGTTCTTGGAGCAACGGAAGAGTATGCGAAAACAATATTCAAGCTTTCTGCGACCAAGAAGAACAAGTCTGTCGAGCTCCTGGGCTGCACAGTCCGGGGAGCACCACTGCTGACAATGATGGCCTCGTTTCCCGCTGTAGTCGAGAGGACTAAACATTGGAATGAAGAGGTTGAGAAGGCCCGGAAGTTTTCGGAAAGGATGGCGGCCATGGGGATCGAGCAGCAGGGCGACAAGCCCCATAACCATGATCTTATGTTCTTTAAGGCTGAGAACCTCTATGAGATCTCTAAGACAGCGAAGAAGGGAAGATACTTCCTTTATCGTGACCTGAGGGACCGGGGAATTTGCGGCATCAAGCCCGGGCTCACCAGACAATTCAAGCTTAGCACATATCAGCTCACTTCTGAGCAGATAGATAAAGTCTTGGCTGCATTTGAGGAGATAATCTGCTCAGAGGGATTCCGCCATACTGCATAATAGATGCATGTATAACCTTTTAAATTTTCAGCCCGATAGAAGCGATTTGCCCTTATTTGAACAGTTCCCATGAGGTTTTGCACAAACCTTTTTATGTAACTACCGAGAATAGTAAGGCTCGGAGGGAAGAATGCCGATATCGAAGTTCATTCTAGCCTTATCAATACTAATTGTTGCGCTAACTGCTTCGGCCCTGGGGGAGAGAGATGCATCAGACTGGTTTAATCTGGGCATGGTGCTTTATATTCAAGACAACATCACAGGATCATTAGATGCCTATAATAAGGCTCTTGAGCTCAATCCATTGAATGAAGAGGCCTGGAATAATAAAGGCATAGATCTTGGTATATTGAACAGGTATAGTGAGGCCCTCGATGCATTCAATAGAGCTACAACCATCAATTCATCATATGCTGAAGCCTGGTACAACATGGGTGTGATCTTCGATCTTCAGGGAGATTACCCTTCGGCCGTAAATGCCTACAACGAGGCCATCAAGGCAAAACCCAATTATCAAAAGGCATTGGAAGGTAAAGCCTCCGACGAGGATATACTTCTGGCGCCTTCGCTCTCCTGCAACTGCCCGAATCAGCTGCCGGTGATTTAACATTTGATTTTGTTTCTTATGTTACGTGAGGAGCCTATAAATTTTTCATGTGAAGCTCCAAAACCTTTTTTGTCGTAATTGTGCCTTCAGCGCAGAATAGTCTCTTCGTTTCTGTAGTCCATTTCTTTAAGGGATATGAACAATAACGAGAAACCGCTTGATCGGGAAGCGAAATGAGTAATATTAATGCTTCAGCGCTTTCTTCATATCCTGGAGGCTCATCGTGTTCAACACATCCTTCTTCTCAAGCCATCCTCGTCGTGCGACGTTTACGCCGTATCTCATGACGCCCAGGTGCATGGAATCATGCGCATCCGAATCGATTGCCATCCGGACGCCCATCTCCTTTGCAGTCTTTGTCCAGGTATCGTTAAGGTCGAGCCTGGTTGGAAATGCATTGATCTCCATTGCGGTATCTGTCCTGGAAGCAGCCTCAAGCACAGCCTGCATATCTACCTCGTAAGGATCACGCTCGCCGATCTTCCGTCCCGTCGGATGGCCGATGATATCTACGTTCTCATTCTCAATGGCGGTTATCAGCCTGCCGGTTATCGCTCTCTCTTTCTGCTGCTGTGCCATATGGACAGAGGCCACAACGATATCGCACTTCGCAAGGATCTCGTCAGGGTAATCCAACTTGCCATCTGCCCTTATATCCACCTCTGTTCCTACAAGTATCGTAAAGCCTTTCAGAGTTTCATTTATTGCTGCAATGACCTCGATCTTCTTATCGAGCTCTTGCGGCGTGAGCCCGCCTGCAATGCCTACTGAAGGCGAATGATCGCTGATTGCAATATATTCATATCCAAGAGCTTTGGCGGCCCTAGCCATCTCCTCGATGGTCACCCGTCCATCCGACCAATCGCTGTGAACATGAAGATCGCCTTTTATATCCATAAGCTCGATCAGCTTTGGCAGCCTTCCAGCAAGCGCCGCTTCTATCTCGCCTGTATCCTCTCTCAGCTCCGGCTGTATGTACTGCATCCCCAGAGCCGCATAAACATCTTCTTCGCTGCTGTAAAATAGGTCTTGACCATCGATAAGCCTCTTTAGCGAATACTCGCTCAGAGAATAGCCACGGTCGAGGGAAATCTGTCGAAGCCTGACATTGTGCTCCTTTGATCCCGTGAAATACTGGAGCGCTGTTCCAAAGGATTTATGCTCAACAATCCTCAGGTCAACCTGGATTGTCTCCTTGACTATTATGCTGCCCTTTGTCGGTCCCTTTCCGAGCACCTCTTCGACCATGGGCATGCGTACAAAAGCTGATATTATTTGCTCTGGCCTTGCTGCTGTTGCAAGTATATCTATATCGCCCACGGTTTCCTTGCAGCGGCGGTAGCTTCCTGCGGCAGTTATATGCTCAAGCCCTTCCATGCCCTTGAGATATGCAAGTATCTCCTCAACAACCGGCTCAGCCGCACTCAAAAGGATCCGTGTGCTCCTTTTTCTGTACCTTTCTATGCCTTTGAGTATATTTTTCTCGCTTGTGGGGCCCATCCTGGACAGGCGACGTACACGGTGCTCTCTGGCAGCTTTTTCCAGCTCGTCCAGGTTCGTTATGCCCAGCTTTTCATGAAGCATAAAGATCGTCTTTGGCCCGAGGCCAGGAACATTGAGAAGCTCTGCAAGGCCCTGAGGCGTATCCTTGAGAAGATCCTGATGAGCCTGAATCTTGCCAGTCCTCAGATACTCTTCGATCTTCTGGGCGATGGCTTTGCCGATGCCAGGAATTGATTCCAAACGGCCATCTTTGCAGACCTGCTCTATATCATCCTTCAGGGACTCGATCGCTCTGGCAGCCTTTCCATAGGCAATGATCTTGAAGCGGTTATCTGCATGAAGCTCCAGAAGCTCAGCCATCTGATAGAGGATGTTTGCAACCTCGCGGTTTCTCACTTCAGACAAACTCCTCGATGTGCTTCATCTCCGATGCCTCTGTAAGATCGGATATGGATTCATGCTCAACAACGATCCCAGACTCGCGGGCAGCGGCCACAAGGTTTGTGCCGCCTACAAGAGCAATCCCAAGATGGTCCCTCTCCACTGAAACACCCAGAACATCCATGTTAGGCTCACCCAGCTCCAGTATTCCTGCAAACTCAGCATCCGCCAGGTAACTGAGCACCTCATCAATCCGGTCCCTGGCAAGCATCGGAGCCTCCTGCAGGTTGCCCAAAATCCGCCCATTCCCCCACCTCATCATGCCTGTAATATCAGTCAATCCCTGGGCGGTAAGAATATCGATCGGATCTATCGTTGTGGCCCAATACATCAGCATATCTGTAAACCTGGAAGGTTCGCGTTCTTTTACCTCAATTATTCCGCCGCCTTTTGGCCTGATAGGCACACCGTACTTCAGAAGCACCCCCGAGATCGTAAGGCTGCACGCAGTTTTGATCCTTACGCGATCGTCACTATCTTCGATCTTGATCATAGGGCAGACGGTGAGACCGCTCTGAACTACATCATGAAATATGTCGAGGGTTTCCCTTAGCTTATCCTTCCTTACAATAGATGTGTTCGAGATAATTTTGCCCTTCCTGGCTATTGGATCGAAGCTGACCTGATGCATCAGATTCTCAATTCGGGCCAGAGTGAAGATAAGAGGCTGCAAGGATCTCACAGACTTTAATCTCTATAGGGATTTATAGATCTTTTCAGCTATAATCGGATCTTTTATCGTGCTTTGGAATAAATAATCTCAGAAGCAGTCTTATATCACCTCCTTCATACTGTTAGTAATGCTGCGCCAGAGGTTCGTGCTGGATACGACCGCCCTCACTGATTCTATGGCCTGGGAGAGCGAGGGCTGTACAAATATATGTGAAGGGATGAACGCCATACTGGACAGGATAGCACAGGGCAGACTTCACTTGGGGATAAGCTGCTATGTTCCTTATCCTTCGGTTTATAATGAGATCAAGGACTTTGCCAGGCATAATAACTGCAATGCGACTGTCTTGGGCAAGGTGGATACCTGGCTAGTCAAGAAGACGCCTGATAGGTATAAGGTCAAGGTGCCCTCGAAGATCTTTTACGATTATGTGGATTATATGCGCAGCAGGATCAATAAAGGAATGAACATCTCTGAAGAGGCAATATGGGAATCAGTATCAAGGTGCATTACCCTGAGCGAGACTGGAAACCTCAAAGATATGAGTGAGGAGATCGAGCGTGAGGTCGTTGGGGGCATTATCCGCAAGTTCAGGGAGAAGTATCGTGCAGCACTGCGCTATGGAATCCTCGACAGCGCGCCGGATATAGATGTGCTGCTGCTTGCCAAAGATTTGGATGCTGCAGTGATCTCACAGGATCTCGGAATACAGAGATGGGCAGAGCAGCTTGGTCTCCGGTTTATGGAATCTAGGTCATTTCCAATAATGATCAAGGAATATATGGAGTCTATGGATCTGGGGTTCAGGCCTGAGGACGAAGAAGATAGAATGATATAAAAATATCAGGGTTGCCTTTTATCATGATTATTGTTATTATGAACATGCTCAATAGCAGGTAAAATTATCCTGCCATTTGGATCATGTCAGCCGGTCCGAGCATGGGAAAGTCATTATTCTGTAACCAGCAATGACCATGATGGCAAGCGATAGATTCGATAGGGCTTGATCAGATCATTGAGGCAATATATCGCTATACGTTCTGAATCAAGTCGATCTGTCTTCTTGCCGTGAATATTCCCGATCTGGTAAGCATTGACCGGGATAAACTCCATGCCCATAGAAATTAGCGAGGAGCCGATAATGAAGACCAAAAGAAACATAACTCTATAGCCAACATTCCTCACATCGTATTTGCTTATGAATGAGGACAATGAATTGAACCGGCACCAGATATGGTTCCGCTGGAACGACAAAAACTCCTACAGCATCGCCGCTTTGCTGCCTCTCATCGATGCAGGCCTTGCAAGGGAGCCGAGACCTGGGATTATGCTCTACAGCTTTGCTACAGCTCAGGCCGAAGAGGTCTATGAAGAGATCTCTAAGTCAAAGGTCGATGCAATTTTCATCGCTGGAGGACCACATCCTTCAGCTATGCCCGAAGAAAGTCTCGAATACTTCGATTATGTCGTCATAGGAGAGGGTGAGGAGACTCTGCCTGAGCTGCTAAAGGCAATTACAAGAGGCAAAGATCCAAAAGGCGTGAAGGGGATAGCATATAAGACGAATTCCGGTGTTATCTATACAGGCCAGAGAGAACCTGTAGATCTCGACCTCTATCCGCCGTTCGGAAAAATCCTCTCGCCGATCGAAATCAGCCGCGGATGCCCATGGAAATGCGCTTACTGCCAGACTTCCTGCCTATTTGGAAGCATTATGCGCCACCGCTCTATTGCTGCAATTATGAAGTATGCCCATCGACATAAAGATATCAGGCTCACATCCCCGAACTCGCTGGCTTACGGCTCAGACGGTCTTCGTCCCCGGCTGGATAAAGTGCAGTCGCTTCTCAGCTCGCTCTCAGAGCTGAAGAGGCCGATCTACTTCGGAACCTTTCCATCTGAAGTCAGACCCGAGTTTGTTTCACATAAAGCACTGGAGCTGATAACGAAATATTGCGCCAATAAAGCTCTGAGCATAGGCTGCCAGTCCGGAAGCGAGCATATCCTGAGGGCTATCGCACGAGGACACAGCGTCGCCCAGGTTGAGGAGGCATGCGATCTTTGTGCGGAGTATGGCCTGATTCCACAGGTTGATCTTATCTTTGGCTTGCCGATGGAATCCCCTGATGATCAAATCCTCACCTTGGATTTGGCAAAGAGAATCATAGCAAAGAGAGGTAAGGTAAGAGCGCATTACTTTACGCCTCTACCTGGGACGCCTCTGGCAGGCACACTGCCGTCACAATTGGCAGAGGAGGTTGTTGCTGAGCTTGGAAGATTAGCCCTGGAAGGGCGGCTGACAGGAGTCTGGGCTTCCAGAGCTAGAGATAGAACTGCTTGAAGGGCTTTCTGTACTCATCTTGGAGCTCGTATATTATTACTATCTTATCCTGCATAATATGAATCTCCCTCACGGCCTGGGAGAATAGATACCAGATAAAGCCGCGGTCAGGAAGCTTATATTTGTCCGGCAGTGAGGCGGCGAACTCAGTCTCTCCGAGGATATAGGTCCTTAGAAGCTCGCTTCCCGACACGAATAGGAATGGAAAGCTCACATTCTCGATCTCACTCTGACAAGAGCCTTTCAGCCTGAGCCGTTCAGCCAAATATCCCAGATAATCGTCCTTGGTTATCACCAATTCCCTAAGGTCGCTCATTGTATTGTATCACCACGAGATCTTCAAAAATCAATATACGCTCAGGCCCACTGCAGAAGCCTCTGCCTTTGGCTTCTCCGGGATCACTTCATCCACTGGGCAGGCGCTTATCTTCTCGGCGAGCTTTGCAAGAACCTCTTTGCGCATTCCGCCTACAAACTTGATTGAGCCGACGACCAGATGCCCGCCGCCGGAAACGCCGCCATTCGGGACCTCTTCCATAAGCTCTCTGACCATCTGGGGAATGTTCATCTTGACACCCCTGCTGCGAAGCACTGCAAAATCAGGGCCATAGCCTATCGTCACCACTGGCCTACTGGCAAACTTCTGGCATAGCCTGTCATGCACTTCTCCTGAGGTCTTTCCCGGCGGCGGGAACGTGAACTTGTGGGCAAAATTCTCCACATCCAGCACGTTCATGATGATGCCATTGGGGAGCTTTGTGCTCTTCACATTGCCCATGCTTGCCCGCAGCTGCTCATCTATTGCAGCGTTTGCCTGCTCTGAAAGAAGATCGACGAACCTCTGATGTCGGTCCAGCCTTCCAAGACAGAGAATATCATTAATCAGCCCTCGCCCCTCGTTATACCTGAGCCAAAATGCTTCATAATCCAGAGCAAGTGCAATCTTCTTCAGATCCTCCAGCTTGAACCTGTCTTCAGTGAGCTTTATATAGCGCTCGGCCTCAGGCGCCTCGCTTCTGTCGCCAACAGCAGAGACTGCAGGAAAGTGCTTGATCTTGCTCTCTATCTGGGGGTATATCATGCGGGCGATCTCTGTTCCAAGCATGCCAGTAGTGATTCCGAAATCACCGCCTGCATGGGCAGGATTCACATGTGCTATCAGGAACTGATCGACGATCTTATCCGGATGGTGATGATCTACGACTATCATCTCCATTCCGTAGACCAAAGCCTGCTTCATCGCCGGCAGATCCTCGACGGTTGAGCCGTTATCCATCAGAATTACAAGTGGCATCTTCTGGCCGTGTCTGCTCAGATCCTCCAGGGCATAAGCCAAATCCTTGGTTATGTCCTCCAGTTCATAGAACGGAGCCTTGCTTGGAGCTCTGCGGTAGTTATAATATTCGGCATCGGTTCCGCCTACCTCTTTTATCAGCGGCAGTATTGCAGTCTCAATTGCCACAGCGGAGGTTATTCCGTCTGCATCCGCGTGATGCCGGAGTATTATCGGCGTTGACTTGAGAATAGCTCTTCTGATCTCCTTCGCAACTTTCAACATTTTCGGCTTGAGCCTCTCCATGACTTCGCTTTCTACAAGCAAGGGAACGTCCGCTGGCTCAGCCCTTTTATCTATCGCCTGTTCTATCTGATCCTTGACGCGTGACGCCTCGCCGCCCCAGAGGCGCTTCATAGACTTGATCTCCATCTGGACCTGGTTGTTTCTGACAGTGACCTCGCCTATCACTCTGACGATCATCTCGCTATCAATTTCCGGATAGGCTCTCACGCCTGCGCGCTCAAAAGCGGCACAAAAGACCAGACCGCTATCATCTGCGACAGTGAAGATCGTCGGGCCGCCTGTCTGCTTGACCTGAATAACTTCTCCTTTTATTAGCACCGATTTGCCGACAAGGCTTTCCAAAAAGGCGGCTTTGGAGAGCGGCAGATCCTTCTCGACCTCGATTGTGTTGTATTCCTTAAGCTCTACAGGCTCAAGCTCAATGTTGCCGTTGGGTGCGATATTTTTAACTCTAACAATAAAAGGATCGCCCACCTCGGGTTTCGACTTCAAATATTTATTATGTGCAAGACCCCTGACATGATCGTTAAGATCGACAAAAGCCCCGAAGTTTGCAATTCCTGAGACCTTTCCCTGATACATGTCTCCTGCAACCAGGTCGTTTGTATCACATGCCTGATCAAGTATATGAACCAGGGGCTTTTTGGAGCAACGCTCGCACAGCTCTTTCTTGCTCGTCAGCTTTGCGCCGCAGACTGCGCAAGTATACTCTCGTCCGAGGCCGCCGCATGCCTCACAGGGCTCAGTGACAGGCATTTTTCCCGAGCCATGGCAGACGCTGCACTTCGTTGTCCCCTGCTCTATCAGCTCCTTCATATCGCTGTCCGATGCCTCGCCCAGGCTGATGGATTCAGTCTTTCCGCTGCCGCTGCAGTTTGGGCAAGGCTTCTCTCCAGTCACGAGGTATCCTTTGCCCCTGCATCTATCGCACAGGTTCATCACTGCTGGTAACGCGCCCCATGAATTTATTGATTTTGCAAGAAGATAAATAACATGCCTTCTCTTATGAAAACATGCGAGTTGTGGTTCTGCGGCTGGGGCATCGACCTGAACGCGATAAACGTATCACCACACATGTAGGCCTAGTTGCCAGAGCATTTGGAGTTCGGGAGATGCTCCTGACAGGCAATGATGCCCGGATCGAAGAGAGCCTGAATGATGTGACACAGCGTTGGGGCGGGGATTTCCGCTTGACATCGGGCATAAGCTGGCAAGGAGAGGCAGTGCGCTGGAAGGAGGCCGGAGGAAAGATAGCTCACCTCACCATGTATGGCTCAAACCTGCCTGATGTAATTGATGAGATCAGAGGATGTGAAAACTTATTGGTCGTAGTCGGAGCAGAGAAGGTTCCTGCTGAGATATACGATCTGGCAGACTGGAATGTGGCTGTAGGAAATCAGCCCCATTCCGAAGTTGCCGCATTGGCAGTATTCCTTGACAGGCTCTTTGAGGGGAAGGAGCTTCTGAATGAATTTGAAGGCGGTCTGAAGATTGTTCCATCGCCCAGGGGAAAGCAGGTGATCTATCCAAGAGAATATCATAAAAAGTGACGTAAATTCCAGGTAGTCTGCCCCAATTAAATTGAGATACAACCCCCGCATAGCTATGTGTTGTTAAAAATAAATGACTATACTTTTCAAGTTTTAGTCCTATCGCTCTCAACTTCAACCGTGAGATCGATACTCTTTTTCATCAAAATCTCACCGAGATCTCATGTGGAAAGGTTTAAAAAAAACGTTTAGAAAGCTTTATAAGGCTTAAATGCAAAGCGAATATTGGCAAACTATGAGACCGTCAGCAACCTACACGAACCTATTTTTGAACCAGTGTGAGCTTAGGCTTTCTTTGGGGTTGACGGCGATTTACACGGCCTAGAGCGGGTTAAGCTATCTGATCCGCTCAAATTGATTTTATGAGGCCTTTCGAGGCAGGGACACAGCTCATGCCGGTCATCCCCCTCTAACAGTGGATCACACTATTCTTTCAAATTCCGACATAGTTGCCCTCAGGCCGTGTCAGGCCAGGAATCAAAGAAAAATGGCTACCAAAACAGAAATAGTTGGCAGAATCGAGCAAATCGATGTAGTCCTAAGAATCCTATGGGGATATCCCTGGAGCGTGTGTTAAAATGGTAATAATCATCGAAGGCGAGAAGTTCAATGCAGCCCAGGCAATCAAATTGATAAAAAGTCGTGGCGGGTCTACTTTAGTCCCTCTTGAGATTGGAAACGGCATGGTTAAATTTGCCGGTCGCAACCTGTCCACTTTTCAGGATGTTGTAGAAGGCGACTGCACTCTTGGAGAGTACTCCGAGATTAACAAAAAGCTAAGATCGTCTGCTCTAGGGAGTTAAAAATGGTTCCGAAGTTCTGGATAGATGTACAGAATTGTAGGGCGGCTTTAGTCCGCTCCTATACAGATGAAGATGGATCTCATATAGAGGAGCTATCAGATGCAGATATGAAAAGGTTCGGCATCACTAATGCAATGATAGTGAACGCTATTAAGAAAGCTAAAGGGGCTATCTATAAGTCCGGGATTTACCCGATTTCCGAAGAGATCCAGGCCAAACTAAAGCTAAGGGCTTAGAATGGTTCAACAAGAATTTTTAGCCCACTATGAAGGGATCAAAAACCAAAAGATAAAAGGGAAACGGATGGAACGGAAAGCAGTTGAGAAAGCACGTCGGAGGTGGAATAAACAGGCTCTCCACCGGTGACTATCTCATTATAGACGCCGGGACGGATCGGGTGGCCATGCATCCCACTCCGGAACGCCAATTTTGCTGGCATATTGAATTGTGCCATGCCCACCCCCTCGCCGGCCCGGTGCGATATTTAGCTGAAGATCTGCAACTATGGCCTTAGCCTCTGCTCTCTTTGATCCGGATTTAGGCAAGATTCCTAATCCCCCTTTACCTTAATCCTATCCCGCCTACTTAGCCGTCTGAGGCTGCTTTACAGCCCTAAGCTTAGCGCCCTTTTTTGCTAACCAGCGATCAAGCCTGCCGTAATATAACCTGGCCTTAAGCTGATCTATCACTATCCACCCAATAAGTGCGTAGATCCAAATGAACAGAGCTAGTCTCCAGCCGATCGGCGGTATTATCAGGCCATACGCGGCGATGAATGTCGCCAATGCCTGAGTACCGACTACTGCTCCTATGAGAATATTGCTGGGCCTGAAAGAATATAAAGGCCCCCTAGTCCTGGCAGCAAATATCATCAGATGGCCTGCTATAGAGAGCTTGAGATACATGAAGGATTGCAGAACTTCTCTGGATAGATGGAAATAATTCAGCCCCAGGTAAAGCAATATGAAAGACTGGATTGTGCCTAATAGGCCAAGGAATGTGGCGACGCCCAAAATAGTGGGCATATTCCAGGCAACTGGCTTTGATGCGAACTTTGCCCTGTCATAAGCTATAGAGATTATGGCAATATCATTGAGGATTGCCAGGAGGACAATCATTGTGGCATTCACTGGATAGAAATTGAAAAGGAGGATTGAGGTAGTTATGAAGAATAGAACCCTTATCGTTTCGCAAATGCGGTATATTGAGTAGCTGTTCATCCGCTCAAAGATCTTTCTGCTCTCCTTGATGGAATCCACGATCACAGAGAGACCAGGCTTAGTCAAAACAATGGACGCTGCAGACTTGGCTGCATCCGTCGCCCCTGCGACCGCTATTCCTGCATCTGCCTTCTTTAGGGCCGGTGCATCGTTCACACCGTCGCCTGTCATTCCAACGATGTGCCCTTCGGCCTGGAGAAGCTCGACTATCTTGAATTTATGCTCTGGATAGACCTGGGCAAAGCCATCTGCCTTCTCGATGATATTCTCGGCCTCATCGTCGGGCTTATCGATAAAAGCTGAAGCAGGCTGAATATTTGTTCCCAGGCCTACAATGCGTGCGATCTCCTTAGCTATGGCAACATGATCCCCAGTGACCATTTTAATATCCACGCCCATCTCGGATTCGGCAGTCTTGATAGTCTCTGCCGAATCCTCACGCGGAGGATCATAGAGGGCCAATAGACCGATGTAATGCCAGGCTCCATGGTTATCAGTCTTTCCAACTCCCAAAGCGCGGTAACCTTTTTCAGCAAAGGATTTTACCCAGTTGTCAACCTCAGAGCCTACATTTTCATCCTTCACGAGGGCTGTTATCACCTGTGGCGCGCCCTTAGAGACCTTGTATTTGCCTTTCTCCTCTATTACCGCCTCAGTCCTTTTTATGACAGGATCAAAGGGCTTGAATTCCACAACTTTATAATCGTCAGATACATTGAACTCTTTCGCCTTTTCGATAACTGCGTTATCTATAATATCTCCGCTCTCTTCCCTTGAGGCCATGAAGCCATAGCGCAGTACCTCCTCCTTTTTGAAATCATTAAATGCAACTACATCTGCTACTTTTATTGCATTCTGAGTGATTGTGCCAGTCTTATCTGAACATAAGATATCGACTCCAGCCATCTCCTCGATGGCAACAAGCTTACTGACGATTGCCTCCTTCTTTGCCAGCTCTATCGCGCCAACAGCCATTGTGACCGAAAGAACAGCCGGTAGAGCTGCAGGTATTGCAGCCACTATTAACACAAGGGCAAACTGAAGGGTATCAAGTATGCTCGCATGCCTAAGGATGGATACTACTATAACGATTGTTACTAATGCTATCGCTAGCCTGATCAAATAGTCGCCAATCCTTATGACCGCTCTTTGGAAATGGCTTTGCGTCTTCGCTTCTTCGACAAGCTTGGCAGTCTTTCCGAAATAGGTGTTCATCCCTGTAGCATAAACAAGGCCGACCATCTCTCCCTGGCGGACTATAGAACCAGAATATGCAGCATCGGACACATGCTTCTCTACAGGCAGCGATTCACCAGTAAGAGCGGATTCATCGACCTCCAGGTAGTCTCCCTCTATAAGCTTGATATCAGCTGGAACTATTGCGCCCAATCGAACTCGAACTATATCACCTGGCACAATCTCACTGGCTGAAAGCTCGATCCATTTGCCATCCCTTAGAACTCGAGCTTTAGGCGCCAACCGCTTCTTCAGCAGCTCTATTGCATTGCTGGCCTTGCGCTCCTGCCAGAATCCGACGATTGCATTGACAAGCAAAAGCGCAAAGATGATGTAGAAGTCCTCTAAATGTTGCACGATGATGGAAAGAACGGCAGCGACTTCAATCATCCAGGGTATCGGCCCCCAGAAATAGCTCAGGAATTTTAAAACGGGATTGACTTTCTTCTCAGTGATCTCATTGGGGCCATACAGTTTCTGCCTTGCTTCGGCTTCCGAAGAAGAGATGCCTTTTTCGCTGGAGGAGAGCTTATTCATCAGATCTGATACTGATGCTTTTTTGCCCTCATCTTCGCTAATTGTAAGATCTTGCTCCATCTTCCTCAACAATATTTGGCTCTTATCTAACTATTGATTTTTCAGATTGACTGCCGGGATTCATATGATAGATTAAATGAAAGATGACAGAAGTGGATAGAGGTATGCGTGCCATTCCATTGTTACTATTGTTATTATCCATTAAACTATTTAAAATTATTATAAGCCAAAGCCCTATTAAGTTGCAGCTTGGACTACATTATAAGTTGCGAGACGGCTTCTTAGAGGAAATTCCAAGGCTTATAGAGAAGGGGAGCGCAGAGGGGCGTAAAACTTCGGTCTTTAGGCCGGAGATGTAA
>JBHGAU010000048.1:0-21601 GCA_041946675.1 Methanotrichaceae archaeon
TACGGGCTGTATCCCGCCATTGAAATGGCGGGGATTAGCCCTGATTTCTTCCTAAAAGCCCGCCAACCACTCCAAGTATGGATTCACCAGTTCTTTTTCCCATTTGATTATCGCTCCTCAAGCAGACATAAGTTTTCCGGACCTCTGCTGTTCGCTTCAAGGGAACGGCAAAGATCAACGTTCTATATTATTTTCGGCTACCTTAGTTAAATAAATTTTTGCTAATATTGTTTAGGAAAAAGACAGTCATATCAATTGCATCATCATATTTCAGATAGCAGGTTCCCAATCGCCATAACCGCTAAAAAATCCTTGGCTTGAAAACAGTCGGCTGGGTTTGTCTGATGCATCGTCATATGGATTTACATCACCTAGGGGGAAATCTCCTGTGATCCAGGTTTGTCCTTGCCCTGAGGATATCTGCTTTGATTCATTGATTGTATATCCTAAAGGAGTTTCGTTCTTCGTATAGCTCAGCGAGGTCTCGCCAAAAGGAATCCACCCTCCAAAAATGGTAGCGGGCCCCTGATCCTGGAGCAATTGTCCATGGCCTATAGGGCTGCTGCCCCATCTCCAGAGATCGCTGCTATCTTGAAAATTGCGCGCAAATGGATTGAAGGCTATCAACGATAGAGCATCCTGGGTATGATTTCCGCCTATCTTCACTGATTCAACTGCCGTGCAATCGAGAGATAATGCCATCAGAAACAATCCACACATCACAAGCAATCTCATCATCACCCTAAACGCCCTAAATGATTATAAGGGTGTCGATTCCTCGACATAGTCTTATGTTACTGATATTCAAGCCTGATTCGCATGATGATGCGTTGGACCCCGGTGGAGAAGAAATCGTTCTTCAAGTAGACAGCATCAGATGATCGATTGGTTATAAGTCAGTCGCCGATAAATCAGTTATCGGATCGCTGAGATAATCTGTCTCAGCGGTGCCATATTCAGAGTAATTTTTTGGCCTAGTTCCCCAGGACCAGAAATCGGAGGAGGACATGCCTTTGATCTCATTTAGGTTTGTGGTGTTATTGCTCCCATTCAGAGAATTATTTGTCTGATTCGGAGGGCTTTCGGTCAGGCCATTCAGTATGCTCAAGCCATTTGAGCCATCCAGCCTGATGGGCATTTGGCTATAGGTCAAAGCAATCGTCAACATCAGCAGAGGCAGTATAAGTATTGGATGTTTTATATAGCTCATCGAGATGCTCCTGATATATCCATGCTTATTTATGCTTCGCTGGATATGCGATGCATCTTTAGTCTCTCATTCAAAAGACTTAAATCGTTTGCCAATATTACTGTGCAATGATCAAAAGTGTACATAGCCCAGATAAGGCTGTCGGATGTGCGGAAGACTTCAATTTCTGGGATGTGAATCGAATCTATAATCGATAGCAGAAAATGCATATGTCGGCCAAAATGAAGAATGGATTGGCCTTTCTTGGCGGCTGGAACAATATATAATGGCAATGCACAGAATTGTGGATCAAGAGAGACTAACGCAAAATTCAGTCTGCGTGAGATATAAAGCAAAAAATCGATAGCAATGATGAATAGATCATTTTTGATCAATGGGGGCGGATAGGATTGGGAGAGCGAATAGCTATAGTAGCTGATTCGAACAAAGAGATAGTGACTAATTGCAAGGACATATTTGATCTATAAAATATATATTAAAGAATTTATCGTGACTTGATGTAGACTGATATCGTAGGGAACCTCCAGCACCTGACAGGTTAATAATGAGAAAAGGGAGAAGATGAACTATATCGTGCTTGTAAAGCAGGTGCCGGATATAAAAAACATTCCGGAAGATGCATGGGACTGGGAGAAAGGAATTCTCAAAAGGGGTCATCTGGATAACGTCTGCAATGAACTGGATAAGCAGGCGATCGCCTTTGCCACAGCGATGCGTCAGGCGTTGCCAGGGAGGATAGTCAGCCTTTCAATGGGTCCGCCTTTCGCAGAAGCGGTTTTAAAATATACCCTGGCTATAAGCGCCGATGTTGGCGTGCTGCTCACTGATCGGAAACTTGGCGGAGCCGATACTGCGGCAACAGCCTATCCACTTGCGGCTGCTATCAGAAGGATTGAAAAAGATATATTCAAAGGCGATAGAAATTACATCATAATCAGCGGCATGCAATCCGTAGACGGCGATACTGCCCAGGTGCCGCCGCAGGTTGCTGAAGAGCTGGGAATCGCCCACATCGCATATGCCACATCATTCAGCATCGAAAAAAACCGCCTGCATGTTAAGCGGATTTCGAGACTGGGAACTCAGGTCGTCTCTCCAGTGACATATCCATGCATGATAACAGTTACTAACTGGACTCTTTCTCCCAATGCCACCTTTGAGAGGACAAGATGGGCCAATCTGCAGAGAATTATCAAATGGAATGCGTCAGACGTCTCTATGGATGAATCGCGAATTGGTCTTGCAGGTTCACGCACAGCCGTGTTTAAAATATTCTCTCCAAGAGATGTTAGTGCCAGGAAATGCATATTTGAGCCTGATTTAACGAGATTGGTCGGGCTATTGAAGGATGCATATCACAGCAGATCAGAGTCGATCGATCAGAAAACCGCAAAAACAACCTATCAGCTCCCTGCAGGCAAGAGTCCGACCTACACTGGAGAGGTATGGGTATTCTCCGATCAAGAGGGCGGTGAGATCAGTCAGGCATCTTATGAGCTGCTCGGAAAGGCACGCGAGCTGGCAGATCAAATCAATACAAAGGTTGGAGCAGTCCTCATTGGTCAAGATGGTCTGAAGCTGGCCGATAGCCTGATTTCATATGGAGCCGACAAAGTTTACATAGCTGCTAGCGACCGGCTTAATGATTTCATGCCGGTTCCATATTCAAGGATCGTTTGCGAACTCCTGGAGAAGCATAAACCGCAGATAATGCTTTTTGGTGCAACACCGCTGGGCAGAGAGCTGGCCCCCAGAATTGCTTACAGGGCAGGTTCGGGGCTGACAGCAGACTGTACAGCTCTGGATATAATCGATTACAAGAAAGGTATGCAGGATTATACCGCTATTTTAAGGCAAACCCGGCCAGCATTGGGCGGAAACATCATGGCTTCGATAATCACCCAGAACTCGAAGGTGCAGATGTCTACAGTCAGGCCGGGTGTGATGAAGGCTTTGGAGCCTGATGAAAACCGTGAGGGTCTTGTAATCGAATATGAACCTGCGCTTAATGCGTCTGATTTCACTGTGAAAATCATTTCATCGGAAGAGATTCCGGCAGTCTCTGAGCTAAAAGATGCTGATATAATCGTTGCAGGCGGCAGGGGATGCAAGACAAAGGAAGGTTTCGTGAGGCATATACCTGCATTGGCCGATGGTCTGAGCAGATTCTTCGGAGAAAAAGCAATGGTAGGAGCTTCACGGGTAGCAGTCGAAATGGGATTCGCTGACAGGAGTCGTCAGGTAGGTCAGACGGGTCAAACGGTAAAACCGAAATTATATGTCGCTGTCGGCATCTCAGGTGCGGTTCAGCATATTAGCGGAATGCAGAACTCGGGGATAGTCCTTGCAATCAACAAGGATCCGAGTGCAAGTATATTCAAGACAGCAGATTTCGGAATCCTGGGCGATCTCGAAGAAAAGGTTCCAAAGCTCATTGAGGCACTGAATCCATGAGAGAACTGACAAAGGTGGATGTGCTCTTTATCGGTGGCGGGCCGGCCAATCTGGCGGGAGCCATTAAACTGAAGCAACTGCTCAATCAAAAAGGCATAGACCGATCGGTCATTATTATTGAAAAAGCAGAGAGAATAGGACAGCACCACTTATCGGGAGCGATTTTTGAAGCATGGGTGCTGAACGAGCTATTGCCTGGATGGCAGGATAATGAAGAAGATAAGTTCATCAAACAATTGCTTTCCAGCAGGATAACGAAAGATGAGCTGTATTTTCTAAAAGATAAAAATATCGTGTTTCAAATCCCCGACTTCCTCATTCCAAAGTCGCTGCAAAACAAAAATGCTTATGCAGTATCCATCAGCGAGCTTGTTAACTGGCTTGCGGGAATTGCAGTCAAAATGGGCGTTGAAATATATACCGGTTTTGCGGCCAAAGAGCTTGTTATTGAAGGCAATAAGGTTAAAGGCATTAAGCTCGGGGAAAAGGGCCTAGATAAAGAAAGACGGCCGCTCTCCAACTATCTGCCCGGCGAAATAATCGAATCCGATGTGACAGTCTTAGGTGAAGGCTCCGCAGGGCTGCTGGCTGAAATGGCAGTGAATCGATTCAACCTCAATGCAGGGAAAAATCCGCAGATTTATGCATTAGGGGTGAAAGAAATAATTAGGTTGCCTGAGGATAACGCTTTCGGGCCCAACCGCGTGATACATACCCTGGGCTTTCCTCTGCCGTCCGATGTTTACGGCGCAGGCTCGATCTACAGCATGAGGGACTGTTTAGTGGCAGTAGCTCTTGTGATGTCGCTCGATTGGCGATATGCCGATCTGAATCCACAGCAGGAGCTGCAAATCTTCAAATCCCAAAGAATGATCAAGAGCTTTCTTAAAGGCGGCGAGACGGTTGCATATGGTGCTAAGACATTTCCTGAAGGCGGTTATTATTCCATCCCTCAATTAGTAGCTGATGGAGCTATGATCGTTGGAGATGCAGCCGGACTTACAAATGCAAAGAGGCGGAAAGGGCTTCATTATGCCGTAAAGTCTGGAATCGCCGCCGGAGAAGCCATATATCAGGCAATTGAAGAACAGGACTTCACAGCGCGGTCACTGAATAGATATCACGATATATTAGATGAGAGTTTTGTGATGAAGGAGCTGCGCGCGTCCCGCAATTACCGGCAGATCTTCTCTAAAACAGGGAGATTGGGCTACTATTTAGGTGTCCCATTGTCTTTTTTCCAATCGTGGATACCTGGCAAGCTCGGCACCAAACCCAGCTATATAGGCATGAGAAGAGCGCATCTGAAAAGGCAGCCCGTTGACGGAATCGATAGATTGATGGACGTAAGCCTCTCAGGAACGACGCATAGAGAGGATGAGCCTTCCCATATTACCTTCCGTGAGCCTTGCAAAGACAATAACGGCTATAGCATTAGTTGCTCCAATAATAGCTGTTTAAGCGACTTCGGATGCCGCCCATGTGTCTTTTTCTGTCCGGCTGAAGTCTACAGATTTGAGAATGACAGACTTATTTTAAGCCCGTCCAACTGTTTACACTGTCAGACATGCCGATTGAAGTGCCCGCATCAGTTGATCAAATGGGAGGTCCCGGAGGGCGGGGGAGGACCCAGGTATAAGATAATGTGAACAGGTACAATATAATTAATGCGAAACCTCTCCGAAAGGATAACCGGGCTTTCTCAGCGCATAAACCATCTTCGATAGCAGTATTTGATCGATCATTGAAAGATCCAACGCTTGCTCGTAATATGGCTTAGGACATAAACTATTTTTATCAGGGCCTCCATGGATCCAAGAGATGAAAATAATCATCATATTCCTGCTTTTGGCATTATGTTTGACCCCTGCAGCTTTGTCCTCGCCCGTAACTGTCGCAACAGGCCCATTCAATGTTTCATTTGATATCAACACCACAAAGACGCTGATCAATCAGCCTCAATTCTCAGATACAAGGAAAGGTCCTAGAGACGAATTATTCACCTTTTACGGCATAGAGATAAAAGATAGCAATACTCCCGATAACGCCGCCAAGGCTCAGATCAGCATAAACGAGTATAATAATCCAATATCGGATAGTTTAGAGTATAAAGCCGAACAGGCAGCAAAGCTGTTCAGGATTATAGACGGCACAGTATCCAAAGAATATCGAACGATCGATAGCAGTCCGGGTTATGTTGTGAAGGGTATAAATAAATCCGGTCGTATCGAATATTCTTCAGGCTATCGAATTGGCAAAGAGATAGAGGTTACAATCGTTGGTGCCTTGCCTGAGATTAGGGGCATAATAGATACGATTCATATAGAAAAAAGATCGAAGTAGAATCAAAAAGAAGAGCGATCTAGGCATAGACCGCTGTACCCGGCTCCACATTAATTATCTTTGTACCGCCATGCTCAAAGAACATGGTCTTTGGATAGTTGAACCGGCCATCGTAGACTCTTACATCATGGTACTGGCCGCCGGCTACTCTGAATGTGAATTTTCCATCTAAGGGATCTCCATTTGAGCCTTCAGTTCCTATATAATTCCCATCCAGAAACACCTGATAGCCCTTCATGTGCTGAGATACTATGGTGGCTGTAGAATCCCCGGTTGTCGGGGTTGGAGCTGAGGCAGGCGGCAGAATTGTGCCCTGTGGATAAGATGGAATCGGGGCAGGATACTGATAAGACGGTGTATATGGCGTCACGTCTATCACAATTGAGTTGCTTATCTGGCCATTGATGATGAAGAGCAGAATGTGCTGTCCAATTGTATCGGCATAGAAGCCTATCTGGTTGCTGCCGGGGAAGAAGTAGAAGTTGTTCTTGGATAGAATTCCGCTCGGATCTATCTCGTACAGATATCCATTACCGCCCGCTGTAGATGTCGCCAGCAGAGACAGGCTTGATCCCTGTGGAACTTGGGCATACTGTGTCCAGCTTGTAGCCCCTTGAATCCACAGAGAATTTCCTCCTGTGTATGCAGAGTAGGTCTTATATTGAGTATAAGGGACAGCCTGCATCTGATAGCTGAAATAAACAGTCTTCGGTATCTCATTTTTTATTTCATGTTTCTTGGGTGCCTCAATATGCTTCTTTGAGCCAAACGCCTTGTTAATTGAGTAGTATTGGGAGAACTTCATATCGATTGAGCTCGAGGATGACGGATTGCCCCCGATCCATGGCTGGCCGACTCCATGATTAAATAGATTCTCTGCTGCGGTTTCTCCTGGCCGCATCTCCACACTGCTTCCTGCATCTATGGCTAATGCCCACCCCACCAACGACGTGATGAGGACCATTGACATCAAAATCTTATTCATTACTCCACGATCTCCTATTGCATTTATCTGCGTTCGTATATCTGAGGGAGGAGGTTGGTGTTCCCCAAAGGAGTCATCATATTGTTAAGGATAAGACTCTATCTTTCATATGGGGCCAACATTAGCCCAATATATGAAAAAAGCTCGTAATTGTTATGACATTTATATGTTAATCGGCCTTCTGCATATTGATTATCCAATAACCCGAAATCCGACGGTCAGGCGTTTTCGCATTCCTGGAATTGACTTTACAGCAATTCTAGCTTCAGCCCTTGGCCATTCATCAATAATAAAAAAGTGGCCCACCAGCAGTATCTTTTACAGCGGCACTGCTGGATAGGAATCTAGTCTAACTTGAAGATGCGTTTCCAGGAGGTTCCCATGAATACCATGAAGTCCAATTAGCATTGGGATCAGCAGTCTGCCTATTTGCCGTCCACAATCTTCCTGTATCATCTACAACCCATAGCTGCAACCTGTGATCGGATAGGGGAGCTACGGCTACTTGCTTCGCGGATGCATTTCCAGGCAGCCCCCATAGGTCCCATGAAGTCCAACCGGCATCAATATCAGTTGTTGTTTGCCATGTGCTCCAGAGTTTCCCTTTGCTGTCTATCGCCCATAACTGTAATCTGCGATCAGGTAGGGGTGCCACAGCAACTTGCTTTGCAGATGCATTTCCGGGGAACTCCCATGAAATCCACGGAGTCCAATTGGAGCTGGACTCGGACGTCTGCTTTGATGTGGTCCATAGCCCTCCAGTATTATCTATGAACCACAGCTGCAGCCTATTATCAATATGTGGCGCTGCAGTTATTTGGCCAGCTCCAATTTGAACAGATACCGGGATCGAACATAGAATAAGGCATAAACCAATACAGAACGCTGAATCTCTGGACATGATACACCCTCCTTTAAGAGCAGTTTTTCTGCTCAAAAAGTCAATTAGGCTTATCAACCATTTAAGAATTAATCATTTTCTGTTACATATACGCCGTTGCCACGATAATATATCAGGAAATTTTGGAAGGCATCTCTCATAAGAAAAGGCATGCTGCATACTCCAACCAAAAGGGTATTAATCTAATAGGTAATGCCAATTCAGTAGGTCAATCCCCTTATGCTGGAGGGAAAATAGCCATATTAGAGACCACATGCATGCCGGCGAAATCCAAAGATCGCTTTGATTCACCAAATTCACCAAACCGCTATACAATGGCCAGCTCTTATCAATGCATGAATGATCTGATGGACGGGTCAGAGCTAACCTCCCTCCATTGGAAAATCTGGTTCTTATCCTCATTGGGCGTTTTTCTGGATGGCTTTGACTTCTTCGTAATAGGCATTGCCCTCACTTTGATAATTGCAGATCTGAGCCCAAGTCCGATTATGATCGGAGCCCTGAGCGCCGCTGCGGTCTTTGGGTCCATTTTCGGGGCGATTATTGGCGGAAGGCTTACTGATAGGTGGGGAAGAAAGGCGATCTACATCGTGGATCTTCTGTTCTTTATCATCTTCACAGCTTTAAGCGCTATGGCCTGGGATATATACTCCCTAATAGCCTTCAGGTTTTTGCTCGGCATCGGCCTTGGAGCGGATTATCCGATATGTGCGAGCTATGTCAGCGAGTTCATGCCGAGAAGGATAAGAGGGAAGATGCTGATAGGAGCCTTTTCTTTCCAGGCTCTTGGAATGCTGACTGCCGCTTTGGTAGGTCTAATGGTGCTATGGATTCATCCGAGCATGAGCAACTGGAGGCTGATGCTCTTTGCAGGAGCCATCCCTGCGGTGGCGATCATGATCCTCAGAACCAAAATTCCTGAGAGCGCCAGGTGGTATATGGAGCACGGCAAGCCTCATAAGGCCAAAGAAGTGGTAGGAATGCTTGTCCCCAATTCAGGGGATGTGCTTGCAAAACTTGATACAACAAAAGCAGGGAACAAGAGAAGAGCCTATGAAAAGATCGATAATAAGGAGACCGGATTTAAGGCGCTGCTGACTCCGCTCTATTTCAATAAGACTATTCTGGCCAGCGTTCCCTGGTTCTTGATGGACATCGCCACATATGGAATTGGAATCTTCACCCCTCTAATATTGGGATATATGATCTATAAGGATGCCATGACCATCGATCCCATATCCAAGTCCTTTTTGGAGATCAAAGGGGCTGCTTTTCTGGACATATTCCTTATCGTCGGATTTGCCCTGAATCTTCTGCTTGTCGAGAAGGTGGGAAGGCTCAGGCTGCAGAAGCTGGGATTTATGGGTATTATCGTCGGGTTATTGATGCTTGCCACGCTCTCAAAGAGGACCGAGTCTATTTCTATTCTGGCCGTCTTTGGCAGCTTTGTGCTCTTCAATATCTTCATGAATATGGGTCCAAATGCCACCACATTCATAATACCTGCTGAGATTTTTCCCACCCATCTAAGGGGAACTGCACATGGATTTGCTGCAGCCGCAGCCAAGTTTGGGGCAATGGTAGGTCTGATTACAGTCCCTATTCTTCAATCATCCATTGGGCTTGCAGCTCTATTGGTTGTAATCGCCGTAGGATGCTTTCTTGCGCTGGTTGTCACCCATGCATTGGGCATAGAGACGACCGGGAGATCGCTTGAAGAGCTATCGGACGACTATTTTGTGGCATAGCCAATGGCTTGGCTGATGCGCTAACGCTAGTCCAAGATCGCTATACAAACCTATGGGGCAGCCTACTGAGACTGCCCCGGTTTTGCCAGGTTCTCCAGGAGGTATCCAAAGAGACGATGGAGATAGTATATATCGTAACTCAGATCGTGGTTCCTGTTGGTCATGATCAGAAGATCGAAAGGCCTATCGGCTTTGATCAAGGAATTTGCCAGCTGCATGGTCATGCAAGGATTAACGTTATCATCCACATCCCCCGTGATCAATAGCAGCTTTCCTTTCAAGTTTCCGGCCTTGAGGGCAGCTATTTGTTCAGTGTAATTTGATTCCAGCCCCTCGTACTTCTCCCCCCAGAATGATCCATAGAACCTGCTGTCATAATCTCCTGAAGATGCCACACCTACTTTATAGAAGTCAGGATATGTTAGCAATGCCTGAGCAGTCATAAATCCGCCTGCAGAGTGACCGAACATTCCCACCCTGCTCAGGTCCATGTAAGGCCTATCTTTGGCCAACTGCTTGATGCCGTTTACATGATCGGCAAGCCCACCAGCATCGCCCAAATGGCCGTAGGCTGTATCATGGAACTCCTTAGACCTGTAAGGCGTACCAGGTCCATCCATGGTAACAACTATAAATCCCAGCTCAGCGACGGCCTGAGCCCTCCAAAAGATCTTATTGACCCAAGCCATGTCTCCTGGGAAGGATTTCGCAGTAACTATGATCCAGGGCCCTGGGTAAACAGTCTCCACGACTGGATACTTCTGGGAAGTGTTGAAATTGGTGGGCTTGAAGATTAAGCCGTAGAGATCTGCTTTGCCATCGATGGACTTGATGCTGAATGTTTCAGGCGGTTTCCAGCCCATTTCCGTAAGATTTTTTATATCTCCCTTTGCTAATGTCATGGTTACATTTCCGTTAAGATCTCTAAGCACAGTTGCAGGCGGCAGATCAACTCTGGAGTAGGTGTCTACAATGGCCATCCCATCAGGAGATATCTGAACATTATGGTCTGCATTCTCAGGCGTAAGGAGAGTTATACCTGAGCCGTTCAAGCCGACTTTATATAACTGGCGATAGTAGGGGTCTATGCCTGATTCCCTTCCCGCACCAGTGAAGTAGACCAAAGAGTTATTTTCATCGACGTATAATAGCTGCCTGACAACCCAATTGCCAGCAGTTATGGCGTTCTTCTGCCTTCCATCCTTGCCGTAGAGATAAAGATGGCCGTAGCCGCTTTTCTCTGAGAACCAGATTATATCTCCATTTCTCAGAATCTTAACGTTAGGGAGGCTGGCATAATCAAGATTTGCCTCAACATAAGTGGAGCCGCTTTCATTTAAGATCTCTTCAGCCTTCCCATTATCAGGATAGATCTTCAGAAGGTGCAATGCCTTTTCGCCCCTATCTGCATAGAGCGAGTAAAGCATCCGGCCATCATCGCTCCACCATTGGAGGACATCTTCATCGGTATCCATTAGGGATACTTCAGGCTGCGCTTTGAACGAAACAGGTACAATCTTCTTTTCTGAAACATCTATAATCACGGGTTCATACATAGGCACATGCTCATCCCCCGGCATGGCAAATCTGTATATCCAAGGCTTGGGCCTTGAGTTATTATCGGGGGCATATTCAAGGAGGTAGAGGGGAGTTACATTTCGCTGGTCCATTCTGAAGGTGGCAATCCTCTTAGAATCGGGAGACCAGACTGCATAAGGCATAGGCGTTTCGTTCAATCTGACCTGGCTGACTGGATGAAGCACCGTGCCTGATCTTTCGGCATAAGCATAATCCTCGGATCCATTGGCGGTCAATGGATATGTGGTTCCAGTGGCAATTTCTTTCAACCAGAGGTTATGGTTCCTGATGAAGATTGCAAAGGCACCGTTAGGAGAGAGCATTTCTCCTGGGCCTGCTGACTTGAGGGATTTGATTTCTGTAGCAGCATAGGCCTCACCATGTCTTCTCGACAAAAAGTAATAAGCAACTGCCATGCCTAACTTAGTCTCTGCGATGGCATGAGTGCTAAGATCATATTGCCAGGTCTTGTTAAAGGCTGAAAACTCAACTTTTCCGTTCCTAAGAGCAATATTGGAGAAAGGCAATCTTGCGGGATGGATTCTAATACCGGATGCCAAAGAGAGAGCTTTTGCAAGCATCGTATGGTTGAATGCAAGCTTTTCGGTGGCATTTACGGAATCCACAAGAACGAATTCATTTCCTTCCCTATCATGCCTGATATACCAAAAGTAGTGCGATCCCTGTATCCAGTTTGGCGTCACACTCATGTTATAAAATGTTGGAACTATATTGGCAGGCAAGAACCGTTCCGCTGGAGTATAGTCGGCGAAGTTCTGCTGGCAGGATGCCATTGGCATTAGAACCAAAAGGAAAAGAGCTATTAGAATCTGACAAGGACTCAGCTTCATAAATCACCCTCGTTTCAAGATTATTGATCAATCTGCTATTTAAGTCTATATCAGGAATTTTTCTATAAGGGGTTCTTTATTTAAATCATATATGAAAAATGGCAAATCTATGGCCGGCTTCTTTGGATCTACGTTCTCTTTGAAAACGATCTCCCATCCCTTAACGGTTATGGCCTTGGCAGGTATGCACTATAGTCAACAGTACACCGGACTACTACTTAATATGCAAAGAACAATGATACAAATAGAACGATGAAACCAAAGATAGACATAGCAAGGTGATATAGATGGATAATAGAATTCTTTGGATGGTAATCGGTCTATTATTCCTAGTTGGCGCCTTTAATGCATATAATAGCTACATGCTGGGCGAAGAAGTCCATAAGCTCTCCGGGGAACTCAACTTGATCACCAGCTCTGTACAAGCTTCAGGATACGAGACCAAATCGGGAGTGAGCCTTCTCACAACAGAAAAAACTATCCCTATAGCTGCAGTATCAAATGATGGGGAAGGAGTAATCGGCAAACTGACGGTCAAGCTCATTCCGGGAAATAACAACGTTCTAGTAAATACTAATCCCTTTACCGATACAGATATACAATATTCTGCTAATAAAGCCGTTGCAGTGGCCAAACAGAAATCCGATTACGGTTTTAATAGAGACTTCCTATTCGATTACAAAGCGAGCAATGATGCCCAGCTCATAGGCGGCGAAAGTGCCGGTGCTGCATCAACCATAGCCACCATTGCAGCATTGAGGAATAGGGTCATTAGAAATGATACTGTCATCACAGGAACCATAGAATCTGATGGGACTATTGGAGAGGTCGGCGGAATAATAGAAAAGGCTAAAGCCGTTTCTGAGGCAGGATATAAGCGCTTTATAGTGCCCAAAGGACAATCTAATATAACCTACTATAAGCAGCAGGTGTCTGAGAGACCGACACGCAACGGCTTTACTATCCGGAACATTAGATATGTTCCAATGACTATGGATTTGAAAGAGGAAGCAAAAAAGGAATGGAATCTGGATATCATAGAGGCATCGAATATAGATGATGCATTAAAAGATATGCTGGGATGACGCCTTGCTGGCCACTACGCTGATACATGAATTATCCTCTTTTATATAAAATACCGATGCCTCCATGGTCCATTGGCGATTCTTTTGTTGTATGTGTTTAGCTTCCTCCTTAAGTGACCCCTCGATCTAAACCGGTTAAAAGATGCTGGGCTCACTTACTTCGATCTACAGATGCTAAAGGCTAGAGTATAAAAAGAAAAGCGAGAAGAGGGCTAGGATCTACTCGAAGTCCTCTCCACCCATGCCGCCTGGCATTCCGCCCGGACCGCCTGGGGGCATTCCGCCGCCTGGTGCAGATTTGGATGCGATGACATCATCGATCCGCAGGATCATGACCGCAGCCTCTGCTGCGGAGTTTATGGCCTGGGTCTTAACCCTGAGTGGCTCGACAACTCCTAGCTTCAGCATATCTACAGGCTTGCCGCTGTCCATGTCAAGGCCTGCGCTCTTCATGCCCTTCTCATGGGCGCTTCTAAGCGAGACAAGCGTATCGATCTGATCAAGGCCAGCGTTCTCCGCAAGAGTCTTGGGTATGATCTCCATGGCATCAGCAAAGGATTCAATTGCCAGCTGCTCGCGGCCTCCCACTGTGGAAGCGTACGCCCGAAGTCTTAGAGCCAGCTCAACCTCGGGAGCGCCGCCGCCTGGAACGAGCATTTTATCTTCAACTGCAACGCCAACGACTCGCAGCGCGTCATTCATGGCCCTTTCCAGCTCATCGACCACATGTTCGGTTCCGCCGCGAAGGATTATGGAGACTGCCTTGGGGTTCTCGCATCCTTCGACGAAGGTCATCTTCTCATCGCTGACCTTCCTCTCCTCAACCGTGCAGGACTTGCCGAGGTCATCCTTCGTCAGCTCGTGAATGCCGGTGACGATCCTGCCGCCCGTTGCGCGAGCCAGCTTCTCCATATCGCTCTTCTTAACACGGCGCACTGTATAGATTCCGGCCTTGGCCAGGAAATGCTGCGCCAGGTCATCTATGCCCTTCTGGGCGAAGACAACATTGGCCCCGGAAGCCACGATCCTATCGACCATATCCTTAAGCATAGTCTCCTCCTGATCCAGGAAAGCCTGAAGCTGGTCAGGAGAGGTGATCTGAATCTTGGCATCGACCTCTGTCTTCTCTATCTCGATGGGTGCATTGAGCAGTGCTATTCTGGCATCAGTGACCCTCTTTGGCATGTTGGGGTGGAGCCTATCCTTGTCGATAACCACTCCGCTCACAAGCATTGAGTCGGTTATGCTGCCGCCGACCTTCTTCTCCACAGTGATATTATCTGTATCGATAGCACCATCTTTATCTACAACGGATTTGACGGCCTCAACAGCCATCACTGCCAGCTCATCTCGTGCGGATTGAGAGCCCTTGCCGGTCATGGCAGTGGTTGCGATCTTTTGGAGAAGATCCTCGTCTTTTGTGGAGACGTTCACTCCTAAGGCCTTGAGAATTTCCATGGATTTGTCAGCTGCTGCTCTATAGCCAGCGGCTATGACTGTTGGATGAATCTCCTGCTCCAGAAGGTCCTCGGCCTGCTTGAGAAGCTCTCCTGCAAGGACCACAGCTGTGGTCGTCCCATCCCCTACCTCCTGGTCCTGGGTCTTGGCGATCTCAACCATCATCTTGGCCGCAGGATGCTCAATATCCATCTCTTTGAGTATAGTGACTCCATCGTTGGTAATCACAACATCGCCCAGCGTGTCCACGAGCATCTTATCCATGCCCTTGGGGCCAAGAGTTGTCCTGACTGCGCCTGCGACTGCCTTCGCAGCCATGATATTCGATCTCTGTGCATCTCGTCCGGCAGTCCTCTGGCTGCCTTCTCTGAGAATGTATATTGGTGTTCCACTAAATTGTCCAGCCATTAATTACCTCAAAATGATATTCTCAAACATCCACTCGTTGTTTGAGGTTCTATATTAAATGGATGCCTAAGCGTTCCGTGATATTTTTACCGTGTAGGTATGTATGCTATCCCATACTCAGTTACCACATAATGAACATCCCCTCTGGTAAGGGTCACTCCTGTATTCTCCTGGAGAGATGGCACTATCCTTGAAATGGTATCGTTGACGGCAGTTGAAGGAAAGGCCAGGATCCTATTTTAACGATATTTATTCATAAGGGTTACAGCGCAATTTCTCACACTTCTTTTGTATTTAGCCCCTAGCAAGCAGATTTTATAAAGACTTAAATAGTTTAAATGTTTAATATTCTTATGTTAGTTGCTATAGGGATTTTCTAAGAAAAGGGACATTCCAATCGCTTCCAACATTATGCTATATGGTGGTATTCTATGGTACAAAAACGATGCAGAGAGGAAATAATTTCTCAAATCCTTGAGATATGTTGCCTAGGTGCGCATAAGACTGCAATAGTCTATAAGGCAAACTTAAATTTCAGGGTCATCAATCCCTATATAGAACTATTGAGTAGAAAGGGACTGATTGAGGTTAATCAAGGACCAAGCAAGACAATATCTTACAAGACAACATCTTTAGGCATCGATACATTGAGAAACATGCGGCTAATTCAGGCAGGGTTAAATAGATAGCCTGTAGAAAGTTTATGAGCGATTCTTAGACGGCTGATACTCGCTTAAGTACCTCTGTCAGCTCATCCATCCTCACAGGTTTGGCGATATAGCCATCCATTCCTGCCTCAAGACACTTCTCTCGATCTCCTTGTATAGCATAGGAGGTGATGGCTATTATCTTAGGCCTGTTATGTTTGCGTATCTCCCCTTCCAGGTTCAAGCCCTTCTCTGCCGCCTCAAGTGATATAAGATCAGGTGCTTCCTCAACTAACTGGCGAAGTTTAAAGGGCTGCCCCTCCAGGACTAGCTTATCGCTCTCAAATGCGTTCTCCGTCTCCAGATTAGCATGCCTCAGATTTTCGTTCTGCATCTCAAGCTCGATCTGATGGACCTGTAGCTCATTGACTAAATCTCTCGTAATTCATGACTGCCCTTTGCGGTCCGTAACATCTTCTATGGCCAGGAGTATCAGCTGCCTGGGTGAGTCCTCCTGACCTATCCACCGTGCGTTGATCAGCATCTTTCGGTGACCAATGCCCGGAAAATCGTGCTCCACAAGGAAATCCTCGATCTGGGTGCTCTTCGGCAAAATATCTTCAAGAAGCTGCCTCAAAGCAGGTATGTCCCAATGATGGTTTCCGAGGTCGTAGAGCAGATGCCCTTCGGTCTCCTGTGGCGTCATCCTGAATACTCTGTAAAAAGAAGGATTGGCTGATACAGCTCGCAGGTCGTCATCAAGCACCATCAGAGGCTCCCTAATTGTGCGTATGATCCCCTCGGCATACTCAGCCCATACAGTCATCTTATGCAAATTCTCTTGCTGTTGCTCTGCGCGTTTTAGCTCAGTTATATCCTCCAGGACTTCCAATATCTGGCGGGGCTTGTGGTCAGGGGTCCAGCTGAGAACGGTTGATCTATCGACAAACCAGCGCCACTTGCCATCAGAGCGCTTTATCCTATATTCTCTCTGTAAAATATCGCCTTCCCTGGCAGTAGCCAGCCAATTGGCCAGATCTACAATCTTCAAAGCATCATCTGGGTTATAGAGGCTCCTCCAAAAGGTCTCATCGGCACTCTCAAGCGTATCTTTGGGATACCCCAGCAGCGATGACGCGAACAAGCTCACATAGATATTGCGTTTTTCAACCAGGTCATAAATGAATATTGCTCCAGGCCATTTATCGAGCGCCTGCCAGATAAATCTCTCTTCCGTATCCTTCCTCAGCGCCTCTTCAAGGTTTTTGAGAGCTGTGATATCTGAGAAGGTGATCACACCGCCATCAATGATGTTGTCAACTGTTTGATAAGGAATGATTCGTATCTGATACCATGCATTATCTTCGGTCCGAACCTGGGCATCCTTGGAGACCATGGTTTGAAGAACATCTCTGGTATCTTGGACAAGATCCTTGTACAGGAGTTTGGATGAGATATCTGTGATAGGACGGCCTATATCGCCTGGGATCAGGTTGAAGATCTTGGTTGCATAAGGTGTAAACCGCTTGATCTTCAAGTTGTTGTCCAGAAATATGGTCGGGATCTGAGTGCTGTTGAGGAGATTCCTCATATCGCTATCGATCTTCATCAGCTCGTCGTTCTTGGACGAGAGCTCAGCATTGAGTGTAGTCAGCTCCTCGTTGAGAGATTGCAGTTCCTCCTTTGAGCTGACCATCTCCTCATTAGTGCTTTGCAGCTCCTCGTTAGCTGATTTAAGCTCTTCCTGCGATGACTGCGACTCTTCTATGACCGATTGAAGTTGCTCTTTTGTAGACTGCAGCTCAGTCTCTAGCTCGCGGTTGATGGTCTCAAATCCTGTAGATAATCTCGGTCCTTTTTTTGAGGATCTAGCGGCCTCCTTTGCCTTGGCGGGTACATCCTCAAACTGGACGAGCAGGAGATCATCAAGAGATTTAAGATGGCCAACAGGCTGATCAATAGGAGCAACAGGCGCAATAGGGGCGACAATCAAATTGATCGTCTGCCAGGACTCATTTGTCTTGATCTTGAGACCTTTGGCAGTTACCTTCGTCTTCTCTGCCTTCGCTCGACGGATAGCGATTGCCAGCTCCGGCTCCAGTCCCTCTCGGGCCATAGCATGGATGTTCATGTTCGCTTTACCTACCGGAGGTTCCAGATACTTTCCCGTTTGCCTTGTGATGTAGAGGATGTCTCCATCACCATTGATAAGAACCACAGGAGGTGCTATGGTCTGGAGGATGAGCTTCTGGGCTATCTCGGTGATATTGGCCTCGAGCTCTTTTGGTGGCTTTACATTGCCGTGCATCCGGGTTCTGTAGGGTAGTAACGATGCCGGGAACTCGACTAGATCGGTTCGAGCGAGGGTACTCTCCTTGCGTTCGAAGATCTTCCATTTGTTATCCACTGTAGAGAATAGATCAGTCAAACCTCCCAATGATTCGGAAGAGCCCAGGAAGAGGATGCCTTTAGGATTCAGGCTGTAATAGAAGAGGGCCATGAGCTTCATTTGAGCTTCGTGCTTCAGATAAATAAGCAGGTTTCGGCAGCTGAGCAGGTCCAGCTTGGTGAACGGCGGATCAGTTAGAACATTCTGTACCGCAAAGACGACTATATCCCTGATTTCACTTTTCATGCGGTAGCGGCCGTCGTCCAGTTGAACGAAAAACTTCTTCAAGCGCTCTGGCGAGACATCTCCTGCGATGTTTTCCGGATAAATTCCCTGACGGGCCACATCTATGGCCTCTTTATCCAGATCCGTGGCATATATCTGGATCTTAAGATTGCTCTTTGTGTTCAGGTTATCCAGGCTCTCTCGAAGGATGATTGCAATAGAGTACGCCTCCTCGCCTGTGGAGCAGTCGATCACCCAGACGCGTATGGATTCACCATTCTCCTTCTTCTTCAGACGCTTTGGAATAGCTTCAAGTTTCAGGGCTTCAAAAGCTTCCGGATCCCTAAAAAAGCTTGTCACGCCGATCAGAAACTCTTTGAAGAGAATATCAATCTCGCTCGAATTTTCCTGAAGGTAACGGACGTACTTGTTTATATCGCTGATTTGATGAACTGCCATGCGCCTTTCAATGCGGCGGCTAGTGGTGCTCTTCTTATAGAGACTGAAATCCGTTCCTGTCTTCGCCCTGACAATGGCGAATATCTTTTGGAGCGGTTCAGAGGTTTGCGTCTCTTCATCTGTGGCCAACGGTAGCGCTCCACCAATCTTAGTTATGTGGTTTACGTATTCCAGCAGCCTTTCAGGCAGTTCGTTTGCCGAAGCCACATAATCGATAAGGCCGGTATTGATAGCGCTCACGGGCATGGCATTATAACTGGCCGTTTCTGGGTCTTCCGCCATCAGCATGCCCTGCTTCTCTTTGATTGCTTTCAGCCCCAGGGTGCCATCAGTTCCCATTCCTGAGAATATGATTGCAATGCTCCTATCTCCCTGGTCCTCAGCCAGGTGCCTGAAAAAGAAATCGATGGGAAGCCGGAGTCCTCTGGGCTGTGTGGGATCAAGAAGTTGAAGAGTTCCGTGCATTAGGGATAGATCCTTGCCAGGCGGAATCACATAGACATGGTTAGGTTGGACTTTCTCTCCATCTTCCGCCTGAGAAACCTTCATGGCTGTAACGCGCTGAAGAAGCTCATGCAGGATGTCTTTATGATCTGGATCGAGATGGGACACCACCACAAAGGAGAGGCGAGCATCGGAGGGCAAGTTTTTGAAGAACTGCTCGAAAGATTCCAGAGAACCGGCTGAGCCACCCATTCCCACGATATAGAAGGCTTCCTTTTGGCCGCTCTTTGGAGCTTGTGATTGAGATGAGATGGGTGATTTTATGAGATCATTTTTTTTTTGATTTTTTATCTTTTGTTTCATATTATCCCTCTATGTTAGATAACAATACCTAGATCGCTTCTTCACTGCCTCTCTAATGCAGATCTTGCTTTACCCTTTTCGATATCTTCGTCTCATTAAGAGAAATGATTCGTTCCCTTATGCTGTAACTCCTCAGCTCTGAAACTCTATATTCTAGGAAGAATTGCACTTGCCATACGCTTTTTCCTCAAGAGCCCGGAACGCTCTTTAGTGGTTTCTTAATGCATAATCATATAGATTTCGCTTCTTGGCCTAGTTAGGATGTTATTCAACATAAAACATTTTGACCAACAAGTATATCATCTAGGGTGCTCATTTAAGAAAGCTGCATTTGCGTCGATTCAAAGAGATTTGTTGAGATGTTTTTTGTAGCAGTTCGATTCTTTGAATCGATATAAGGTAAGTGAATTAAATGTTCGAGAGAAAGTATGGAAGCAGCGGTAGCAGCAGAGGCGGCTACAATAGTGGTCCAAGAGAGATGACAGACGTAACTTGTTCAGAATGCGGGAAGCAGACCCAGGTCCCCTTCAAGCCTGATGGAACAAGGCCAGTTTACTGCAGCGAGTGCTATCAGAAGCACAAGCCTGCAAGGTCACCAAGAAGATATTAAACCGATTTGATTATTGCTTAATCGGTCTGTTTGATCAAATCGCAATAGCATAAAGGACAATATAGGGTGATTTCATGCCCTATAAATTTTTAGCCCCTTGGCTATCTTATGCTGCTCTTCAAAAGCTGTTCGGAATCGAGTGGCCAGAAAACTGGCAAATTATGGCAAAATGCGCATATGACGCCAGAATAGACTAAAGTAACCAAAAGCCGAGATTTCATGGCCCCAAAGGAACAAAAGATGAGCGAGCATAAGCAGATGATGATTTTTAATCCATTATTAAATGAAGTGATTGAGGTTGATGAGGGAATCGCTCCTTTGATTAAGGCCATATGGAATTTAGGAATTGCAACATGTAATTCCTGCCAGGAAAACAAGCCTGGGGTTATATGGATAGAATTCTCAAGTGCGGAGGACGCAGAAATATTTATGGGCCGCATAGCATCAGGTCTCGATCTCGTTGATAGTCCTACAGTAGATAACCGGTTATATTCCAGAATAATGGGCCAAAACGGCGGCTGGCAATATAACGCACACCCCCATGATTCCAGAGAATATATCGATGAGGAAAACGGCGCATTAGAATTGAATGCCTCAGAACCGTGCAAAATTGAAATATCAATATCGATTCGCTTTCCAATCAAAGACTACGAAAGAGTGCTCGACCTAGTAGGATGACGGCTAAATATGGTGAATTCGCTTCAGTGGAGGAATCCAAAATTGATAGATCTATGGCTCCAGAGATGAAAAAATTCTACGATATCATCTCGGAGCTGAGGCGGAGAGGTATTATAGTGCTGATGCATCGCTCTACAAGATGGGGCTATGTTGTAGATGCTGTAATCCCTTCAGCAAAGGTAATTATCTTGAAGATGCCAGATTTGAGCAGGCACTATCAATTATCAATGAGAATGTTCATTGATATGGTAGATAGACTCGAAGGCGATGGATATAGAGTCTTCATGGTGCCCAAAAACGGTATGAATGAGGCACAGATAAAGACCTTCTGTGACAGAATTTTCGCCAAACAACCTCTTGCTACAGCATGATTTATTTTACAGATTCTCCGCTATGTGGGCATGTTTGTAAATTGATATCCTGCAATTATCCGGCAAAGGATTGATGTAGCTCGTTGCATCCTTGTATAATATCCCAAAATTGTTCGGAACCATTCTAATGGATGATGTTCACCAAACCGTCGTACAAAATAAGCGTTAGCGGGTTTGAGCTAGCGCGTTTTCCTCGCCCTCGAAGATATCAGCCTCAAGTGCTTGATTATGCAAAAGCGGTAAATAGCGATCTATTGCCGCGATTTCATAGGCTGTTGATGCGATAAGCTTATCCCTGAACTATAAATATTTAGGATTTATTATTTAGATAATGGTATTTAGGAAGAAATCAGGGCTAATCCCCGCCATTTCAATGGCGGGATACAGCCCGTAC
>JBHGAU010000049.1:0-20939 GCA_041946675.1 Methanotrichaceae archaeon
AACTTATTAAATAAATAGCCAATAGTAAAATGCTATCATTCGGTTATCCAACACAGCATTAGTATCAGCTTATATGGTATAATTCTACCCACACAATTGCTTTATACCATGAAAGCATATCCACCCATAAAATGGATAGTGGATCAAAATTACGGAAGTTGGTTGCATCTTATAGCGATAAAGGCGAGTTTATGCGGATTGCTGAAGAGATTATTAAAGAAGAAGAAATGAAGAAAAATAATCTCTTGGCTAAAGATCTAAAAAATATTCTCGATTATGAAAATAATATTTCTAATTCTAAATTCTTAAAGTTACCCCTTGATAATGAAAGAGGTCTCCCCTTATTAGAAATTAGAAAATCTAAAAAAGACTGGACGGACCTAGTTGTAACAAATAAAATTCGTCAATTATTGGAAAACATTATTGAAGAAAATAATAAAAGAGATATATTAAATGTTTATGGATTGAGGCCAAAACAAAAAATTATGTTCTTTGGGCCTCCTGGTTGTGGGAAGACCCTTTCAGCACAGGTTTTAAGTGGTATCATGGGCTATCCCTTGATTTATGTGCGATTTGATGGAGTTATATCCTCTTACTTGGGAGAAATTTCAGGAAATTTGAGAAAAATATTTGATTTTATAAAAGATGGAAAATGGATAGTACTTTTTGACGAGTTTGATATCATAGGGAAGCAACGTGATGATCCTTATGAGCATGGAGAAATGAAAAGAGTTGTTAATAACTTCCTTCAAATGATTGATGGCTTTTTTGGTGAGTCCATAGTAATATGCGCAACTAACCATCAATATCTTTTAGATTTCGCTATATGGAGACGGTTCGATGAAATAATCTTCTTTGATATACCTAATAAAGAGAATAGGATTAAATTGCTGAAACGTAATCTCAGGTCATTTAGAACATCATCAATAGATTATCAAATGTTAGCTGAAAAGATGGATGGAATGTCGCCTGCAGATATAGAAATGATTTGCATAAATACCATAAAGCGAAATATACTGGATAATAAAGGCTTTATTTCAGATGAGGATATCAACAAACAATTATCAATTCAAAGAGAAAAAATAAAATTTCAAAAAATGTCAGTGGTAGCAGGTGATTAATGCCAGAGCTTCCCCATTTGCCGTTGATTCAATTAACATCCGATTTACCGAGGCATAGGCGGCTTGGCCATTCGGACGTAATACCACGAGAGGCAAGGGAAAGAGAAGAATTTCGACAAAAAATGGCTGATGAGTGCGATGAAATTTTTTCTGAATTTAAGGATTTACAGGAAGAATATAAGGGATCAATTAATCCGGAGCTTATTTTTCGCATAACTTTAAGGGGTTCTGTCAAAGCTAATGAAATTGAGCGTTTAGGCCTCAGAGTGTTATCTGTAGTAGATAAAGATGCTGTTATAGTATTCTCCTCTAATAGGCATTTTGATGATTTCAAAAGCAAATTAGATGAATATGTGCTAGTTCTGGAAAGAAGAAAACATCCCTTTTTAGATGCTTTTATGGATTTAAAAAAGATAGACCCCGAATCAAAGATAGGTCCATTATTGAATAATTCGCCTTTAAATGAAAATGAAAATGCATTAGTTGATATAGAATTCTGGTTCTTAGGAGATGACAGAAGCTCAATAAAGCAGATGGATAGCTGGTCATCTGAGCTAAAAAATTTAATAGTTAACGGTAGCGGAGAATGAATTAATAAGTTAAAAACTAAATCATTTTATGTTGTACGAGTTAAAATAGACCTAACCTTATTTAAGAAAATCATTAAATTGCCTCAAGTTGCATCTATTGATAGACCTGCAAGATTTCACTTTCCAGTAAGGCAGATAAAAGAACAAAGAATCGATGATATCAAAATTTCCGAACCCTCCGCCGCTGCAACTGGTGTTTTGATCGTTGATTCTGGGATTGTTCCCGGGCATCCGCTTTTGTCTATGGCAACTGGAGAGATAAAATCTTTCATAGAAGGAAAAACCCCAGTTGACGAATATGGCCATGGAACTTCCGTTGCAGGATTATCGTTATACGGAGATATTAATAAATGCATTCAAAATAATAAAATTTTCAATCCTGACTGCTGGATATTTTCTGCACGAGTTCTCGATGAAAGCGGTGAATACAATGAATACGATGATAGATCAATAGAGCTTAAATTTTGGAAATCATTAAATACTTTTTTGAGAGAATATCCAATAATTAAGGTGGTAAATATCTCCATTGGAAATGGTGATGAAATTTTTGCATCAGGACAGCATCAATTCAGATGGGCTTCTTTAATCGACGAAATACTGTATGGACTATCGAAGAATGGTAAGAATATAATTATGGTCATATCTGTAGGAAATAATTTTCGAAATTATGATTACAATGATTATCCAGATAATTTATTTGAGGATGAAGCAAGGCTGATAAATCCTGCAACCGCAGCACTGGCTATAACGGTAGGATCTGTTAGTCCGGGTCTAGAATCTTCAATTGAGCCATCTCGTCGTCCAATAGCTGGACATATGGGCTTCCCATCTCCATTTACAAGAACGGGTCCTGGATTGGATGGAATGATAAAACCAGATTTGGTCGAAGTCGGTGGCGATTACATTTTCCCAGCCGATGAAGATCCAACTATTGGCATAGTCACTATAAACAAAGATTTCGTGGGCGGAAATCTTTTTGCAATAGCGAATGGGACAAGCTTCTCAGCCCCAAAGGTATCTAATCTTATTGCCAGGTTATGGAATCTATTTCCTTCAGCATCTTCGAATCTAATAAAGGCATTATTGATCTCTTCTTCCATTATTCCTAAAAAATTGCTCCCAAATAGATCCGGCTGTATGGAATTAGATAGTTTTTTCACACCTCGGAGACATGCAGGTATAAGTGAAGAAAAACTCCATTTCGTCTATGGATATGGTATCCCCAATTTTGATGAAGCCAAATCTTCAGATATAAATAAGGTAATTTTACTTGATGAATCAACAATAAAATTAGATTCCGCAAAATTTTATGAAATTCCTCTTCCAGATAGCTATTATTCTACAGATGGCAGAAGAGAAATATCTGTAACACTATGCTTCGATCCAGAAACAAGGCGCACTAGAGGAGATTCATATCTTGGTTGTATAATGCAATTCAGATTGCATAGGGGTTCCTCCCTCGAAGAATTGAAAGCTAAATACACTGAGCTTAATGATATCGAACTTGATGAAATGACAAGTCCTAAGGAGCTTACTCTTTTTCCAAGACCACGAATCAGAAGTAAAGGGTGCATGCAAAAAGGATCAATAGTTATAAAACGTCCTCAATACTCGGATGAGAGCCTTCAGCTGGTGATAATATGTCAAAACAAATGGATTGCTGATCCTGAATATGAACAAAAATACGCTGTTGTAGTAAAGATAATTCACGAAAGGCCAGTTGATATTTATACTCAAATAAAATCAAGAGTTGAACATAGGATACGTGCGAGAGTACAAGTATAGCACTTATTAAGAATATTTTCATAATTCATCTATAAATAAAAATACCGGATGTAGTGGCATTCAATTCTCATTAATAGAGCCACCAGCCCCGTCTACTTACCAGCCATCACGTCACAATCCTCTGTCTCCCCATTACCTCATAGCGGTCCTTATTCGGATTCGTCAGCAATCCCTCAGCTATCTCCTTTGCAGCCTTCTCCTGATTCTCTTGATTCGCACCCTTGAGATACAGCTTCCACACCGTCGCCTTCTCCACGCCCATCACATTCTCGAACCCGAGCCTGTTCCTGAGCCTGTACATGATAGATATGGCCTCGCCATCCTCGATCTTCAGCGCCACTTTGACAGGCACATATCCTGGCTCGAACTGAATCTCATCAAAGGATGCCTTATAGCTCTCCTTATTCTCGTTCACAAGCTCCTTGGCAAACGCCTTGGCCAGCTCCTGGGGATCGCCCGAATCCACATCGATGCTGAAGAGGCGCTCCTTCTTCACATCAGCCAGAATATCTCCATAGCCCATACGGCGGATGAGGGTGTTCTTTACCGTAGCCGCCTCAGCATCCGGTATGATCAGCCAGACTCGAAGGTTGATTCTGCCCATGCTCATGCCCTCACCTCGATGTAAGCCTTCATGGACTCGAAGATCTTTCTCCCCGGCCCCACAGCGCCCTTCTGGTGCTTCCTCGGATCATGGGGCGGAAGCTGCCAGGCAAAGAATGCCCTCTCGGGATGGGGCATCATGCCAAGAACATTTCCCTCAGGGTTGCAGATGCCTGCGATATTCTCAGTGCTTCCGTTTACGTTTACTGGAAACTCAGGGATTATTCGGCCATTGCTGTCACAGTACCTGAAGACCACCTGGCCCTCGTCGTTGAGCTTCTTGACCAGATTCTTATCCATAGTCACCAGGTTGCCTTCCCCGTGGGCTATGGGTATCTGCAGCAGCTCGCCCTTATTTATGTTGAAGGAGCCGCTGCATCTCTTCGGCGATGCTTCGGTCCTGAGGTTTACCCAGTCGACGTAGTAGCCTCTTCGAACTATCTTCTTGTCTTTGATCATGGTATTCTGGGCCAGAGCCATCTCGATCTTGCCGCTGCCAGCGTTGCCGGGCAAAAGACCGCTCTCGACCAGGATCTGGAAGCCGTTGCATATGCCTATGATCGGCTTTCCTTTCGCCGCCTCCTCTCTAAGGGCATCCATCACCGGCTCCTTAGAGGCTATTGCCCCCGCCCTGATTCTATCAGCGTAAGACCAGCCGCCCGGTACGATAAATCCATCAAAGGCAGAAAGCTCTCCCGCAGGGCGGTTCCACCTGAACAGCTCTCCATCCATGCCCACTTCCTTGACAGAAACCAGGCACTCATATTCGCAGTTAGTTCCTGGGAACTGCATCACAGCGATCTTCATCTCATCGCCTCCGAGAGACCAGTAGTCCAGACCTTCCTAGCCTCATCCAGATCGAGATCGACCACCTTAGAACCAATCCTTCTCATCACTATCCTTCTGTCCTCGGTCACGGATCCGATCTCCATGAGCTCGAGACCATAGCCCAACATGATCTCCGCTAGCTTCGCTTCTGACCCGGACTTGGCCTCAATCACGAAGCCCGATGACTCAGAGAACATGATCTTGTCAGTCCTCATCCCCGGATCTCCGGCTCCGCCGAGATCGACATCCAGACCGAACCTTGCGGGCCTGGCAAGAGCCATCTCGGAGAGCGTTGCAGCAAGGCCGCCGTTGGATATATCGTGGCATGATGCCACTAGCCCCTGGTCGATGGCATCTATCACTGCATAGATCATGCTCCTCTCAAGATCGAACCTGACTATGGGCACATTGGCCCCTGTGGTACTGAAAATTGTCCTGTAATACTCAGAGCCGCCAAGCTCATCGTAGCGCGGCCCTATCAGGAAGAGCTTGTCATCGGGGGCCTTGAGCTCCATTGTAACTGCCTTATCGGCATCCTTTATGATGCCCACGCAGGCGATCACGGGTGATGGATCTACTGAACCCGAGGGGCACTCATTGTAGAAGCTCACGTTTCCTGATACAATTGGCATGGGCTGATTTACATAGCCCTTCAGCCAGAGCTTCTTGCAGGATTCAGAAAGGCCCTTCACAGCCTCCCTGAACTCCCAGAAAGCCTCGGGCTTCTCAGGATTGCCGAAGTTCAGGCAGTCGGTTATGGCTGCAGGAGTAGCTCCAATGGCAGCCACGTTCCTAAGACACTCTGCCACAGCCGTGGCACCGCCCCAGTAGGGGCTGATCCTGCCGTAGAAGGGATTGGAGTCCACAGCCAGAGCAACCCCGAACTTCTCTCCTCGGACGGGGGCTATGAGGCCGGCATCTGCCTCTCCTGGCCTGATAACCGTATTGCCCATGACCTCTGTGTCGTAGTATCTGTAGATATGCTCTCTTGAAGCTATATTGGGCGACCCCAGGATCTTGAGCATGACTGCATTCATATCCTCCGGCATATCTATGACCGGCTCGAGCAAGCTCATCACGCGGGGCTTCTCTTCACGCTTATATCTTATGCCCCCTGTGAGGTGCTGGATTGGGACATCGCAGACGACCTGGCCTTTATGTTTGACGAGGAATCTATCATGGGTGGTGATCTTTCCGACAACACTCGCCCTCGCGCCTTCATATACATTGGGCAAATCCCAGTCCTCATTGTAAATCTTCAGTATGCTCTCTCTGAGCTCCTTAGGGGATATGATAAGGAAGCGCTCCTGGGTCTCTGCAATGCTGAGGACCTCTGGAGGGAAGTCTCCTGCCTTATGCATCAGGTCCAGGTCGATCTCCATCCCGTAGCCTGCCGACGATCCCATCTCAGACGTGGCGCAGGTGAATCCGCCGCCTCCCAGATCTTTGAATCCAACCTCCACTCCTTTCTGTCTGACGAGCCTGAAAAGATCATCATTGGCCTTAAACAGCACATTCTTGAGGAAAGGGTCGGGTATCTGAACAGCACCGCGGTTGGTGGCCTCGTCCTCCTCGCAGAGGGCCTCAGAGGCGAATGTCACACCGCCAAGGCCGCTGGCATCGGTAGGCTTGCCTATCAATATTACATCATACTCTTTCTCGCCAGCTCCCTTGGGAGCCCTCGAATGGATTATCTGGTCTCTCTTCATTATCCCGAGGGCCACGACGTTCACAAGGCAGTTGAAATCAAAGCTCTCATCGAAGACCACATCTCCTGCCAGGTTGGGCACTCCCAGGGCATTTCCGTACTGCCAGATTCCATCCACAACTCCCTCTGCCACCCATCGGACCTTGTTCCTCTGGGGACCGTAGGGGTCTCCGAACCTCAGGGGGTCGGCGGTCGCCACTACCGTCGCTCCCATGCAATTCACATCGCGGACATCGCCGCCTATTCCCGTTGCTGCGCCTTCGTTGGGCAGGACTTGGCTTGGGTGGTTGTGGCTCTCATGGGATATAACCACGCACCACTGGTCATCTATGGCCACTATCCCAGCATCCTCTACAGGACCGAGAACTACATTGGGACCAACAGTTGGCATGAACTCTTTGAGGGTAGCCCGGCTGCTCTTGTACGAGCAGTGTTCTGACCACATAGCATCATAGCAGAATAGCTCAGTGAGTGTGGGGTCCCGCCCCAGCAACTCTGCAATGGAGCGCGCCTCAGAAACGGACATTCCTATGCCGCTCGCGCGCAAATTGGAATTAACTTCGCTATCGGTTAGACCGATTATCAACAATTCTCGCACCTCTACAGGCTGTACTAGCATGATAGGACCGTTATGAATTTATCGATTCACGTCGGCAATCACCGGCTGATAGCGACTCAAAGGACGAGAAGATTGAGCGCAGAGATCCAGAGTGGTGAGCGCATAAGGAACAGGATTGGGATATCGCGGGACAATTGGGTGCTGCTGCAGCATGTATGGGGCCAGAACTGGAATGAGAAGATGGCAGCTCTGGCTAAATCCACCAAGAGCTTCAAAGTGATTCTCAGTTCCGATAAGCTGGATGATTACCAGCAGGTATACCATGCATAGTGGGATCAGTTTTCGCTCCAGCTTAAAGGCCTGAATTTATCTGAACGGCTGGTTTATTTCGTATCCAGCAATGATTACAGCCTGGCAGATCTCATCTCAGGATATGCATCCAGCCATAGAGGAGCAATCCTCGGCAGGCTGATGGATGCAAATAAAGAATGGCTCAACAGCATAGGGGGTCCGATCCAATCGGATGAGGAGCCCAGATGTCAGGAGAACCTGCTCTACAATGCACTTCAAAGCTACCTTGAGGCGAATCCTGGGCGAAAAGATGAGATGAGAGAGATGGATGAGAGGAGTCCGGCATAATGCGCTATTAGATATCATGTGCCAGATGGTAGAGGTCTGCAAACTCAGGCCAGAGAGGATGGATCTACGGCTGCACATCGGTGGTTCAGAGACGCTTTCTAAGAGCAGAGCCATAAATGCTTCTCAATTAGAATGCTTCCGATACACCTTATAGCAAAAGGGTGGCCTCCTCAGCGAAAATCTCGGGTTTGCCGGAGTAGAAGCGATATATGCACGCTCTGCGGCCATTCTTAGAAGGATATTGGAGAGGGAGATAAAAAGAGCAGAAGCACAGAGGAATCGATTCCAGGTATTTTAATACAAAAGGCTTAAGGGCCATGATTGCTATTTCATCTTGATGATAATACTATGCAACGATGCAGAGATCGAAGTAGAAGATGGGGAGATCTGCCAGATATGCGGCTGCGAGCTTGAGGAGTTCGATCAAGTCACGGGCACTGGAATTCATGGATATTATCATTGGACCTGTGTGGCTCATGTGGACTGAGAAATATCGATTATCGATTGTGAGCGCGCCTGCAAAATTGGCAGTAATTCGAATCTGTAGTTGTTCTTCTCGGATAATCTGAAAAATCAAAATACAAAGACATTTCGTATTAGCCATCAAGAACTATGGCTTTGCCCCTGAGGGCTTTTATTATATATGGCTCAATGCTGATGTCCTTGGCAGGCATGCGATATTCTTCACAATCAATGATCAGCCGAGCAACGCTGTTGAGATCGATGTATTCTGATAGCCTGCAAACTCATCCACATGCTATGGCCTGACACGATAAGGCTCAATATACAAACCCCTGCACCTTTTTCCACAGATAGGGAATTATTGATATACCCTGACTACATCTCTCATGGCACGACGTAGCATAATCGAAAGCTACCTAATTGCATCAAATTTATCCAGGTATTGATATGACTTATTGGCAACCCGAATTCGAGCTTATGAATAGAGCTGAACTTGAGGATCTACAGCTCAAGCGGCTCAAGAGCACAGTCGAGAAGGTCTACAAGAATGTCCCGTTCTATCACGATAAGATAAAAGAGGCAGGCATCTCTCCGCAGGACATCCAGAGCCTCAAAGACCTAAGCAAGCTTCCCACCACCCGTAAAGCAAACCTTCGAGAAACCTATCCATTTGGACTCTTTGCGGTTTCCCGCGATGAGGTCGTCAGAGTTCACGCCTCCTCAGGAACGACAGGAAAGCCTACAGTCGTCGGCTATACAAAGAAGGATATCGAAACCTGGTCCGACCTGATGGCAAGAGATTTTGTAATGGTCGGCGTGACCAAGAAGGACGTCTTCCAGAATGCCGTAAACTACGGCTTTTTCACCGGGGGCTTGGGCATTCACTATGGAATCGAGCGCATGGGTGCAATGGCTGTTCCCTCCGGCGTCGGCAATACTGAACGCCAGCTTGAGATAATGCAGGACTTCGGCGTAACTGCGTTGCACTGCACTCCTTCATACGCCCTTTACCTTGCTGAGACTGCAAAGGAGAAGGATGTTATAGATAAGCTGAAGCTTAAAATCGGATGCTTCGGCGCCGAGCCCTGGTCTGATGAGGCAAGGAACGAGCTTGAGGATGCGCTGAGGATAAAGGCATACGACTCATATGGGCTGTCGGAGATGTTCGGCCCAGGTGTCGCATTCGAGTGCCAGGAGCAGAACGGCCTGCATATCTGGGAGGATCACTTCATCGTGGAGGTTCTTGATAAGAATGAGGAGCTATGTGCGCCAGGTGAGCCCGGCGAACTTGTTTTAACATCTTTAACAAAGGAGGCAATGCCGCTTATCAGATATCACACAGGAGATGTAACCTATATCTTGGATGAAAAATGCAGCTGCGGAAGGACTGTAAGAAAGCTTCACAGATTCCTCGGAAGGGCTGATGATATGCTGATTGTGCGCGGGATCAATGTATTCCCAAGCCAAATCGAAGATGTGCTCGTCAGCATGCCTGAGATCGGCAACTACTTCCAGGTTTTAGTCGATAGGCCAAAGCACGGTCTTGACGAGCTGACAATTCAGGTCGAGCTGAAGGACGAGGCATTTACAGGCGAGATTCAGGATCTGGCTCATGTCAGGAAGAAGGTTGAAAGCAAGCTCAAGTCAGTGCTGAACATTCGCAGCAAGATCGAGCTTGTGGAGAAGGGCAGCATCCCAAGGACCCAGGGGAAGAGCAAGAAGGTAATCGATCTCAGGGATACTTATACCAAGGATGAGAAGGCAGCTTCTCCAAAGAGCTGATATCTCATCGTCTTTTCTATTATTGCTGCTATTCTTTTACTGTGCAGGAGCGAAGTTCCCCCAATACTTTCGCTCTGCACTCAATTGATATAAGTACTAGGCGAAACATAGCGATTTGAAAATGATCGGATGCAAGTATCCAATGACAGAGGAAAAATATCTGCAAACGATATCCAGTTTGCCTAGAGACGATCGTCCGCGAGAGAAGTTATTGCTTAAAGGTCCAGAGGCATTATCAGATGCAGAATTGCTATCTATATTTCTTCGTGTTGGTGTTAAGGGCAAGAGTGCTATAGCTCTCTCACAAGAACTCCTTTTAACGTTTGGGTCTTTGAGAGGACTTTACTCTGCACCCATCGAGGATCTAAAGGCGATATCTGGTCTAGGTGATGCTAAAATTGCTCAAATCAAAGCAGTCCTGGAACTAAATAAACGGTATCTTTTGGAAGGTATCGAGAACCGCCCTTATCTAAAATGCTCTGAAGATACTTTTAAACTGCTATACCAGGAAATGCGCGATCTAGATTACGAAATTTTCAAGATCATTATGGTGAACGGGCAAAATGAAGTGCTGAAAGTAGTCGATGCATTCCACGGCACTCTGACAACTAGCGCTATATATCCAAGGGAAGTATTAAAATTAGCGTTGAGGTATTCGGCAGCAGCTCTGATTTTCGCTCACAATCATCCATCTGGCAAAGCTGCACCCAGCAATGATGATAAGCGTATGACTTGTGAGCTTGTTTATGCTGCAAGGACGATAGGCATAAAAGTCCATGATCATATCATTATCGGTAATAATCAGAAATATAGCTTTGCGGATGAGGGACTGATCGAACAATATAACGCAGAGTTCGATAGAAGGCACACGAAGTGATAATACAAAAGCGATTTGATATAATCCATGCATATAGGATGTGGCCTTCCATTACTATCTCATCCCGGCCATAGCGCTCGCCAGGATTACGGGCCCATCGAAGTTTCCGCGTGCTCTGCTCGAATCAATGAATATTTTATCCATCAGTACAGGCGCTCCAAGAGCATTGGCGCCGCATAAAAGCAGCAAAGTTCGGAAAATAAGGTTCCCGGTAATGCCATCCGGCGCTATTATCATGTCATCGTTCTTGCAGCTCTCAATCAATATCCCTTTATGCTCTGCTTTTATGCCGGCATCCCTCGCTCTAGCGACTATGAACTCGCCCTCTGCAAGGCTTCGATCAACTTTCTCGCTCCTGCCAAGATCCTCCATCCTGCCGCCCGATAGGATCGAGACCTTCGGAGAAATATCCATGTTTATCAGATACTTCACACCATCCGATACCAGGCTCAGCCTATCATATATTGAATCGCCCTCATCAATTCCCACGGGCCCGAGGAAGAACGACCAGCCCGAGAGCTCTATTAATGCCAGACGTTTCACTTTTATCCCAAACTGCTGAGATAATGCTCTCATCGTCCTTCCGGCAGGCAGGTTGCCCCTGACTGCTCCATCTATCCGGCCCTCGGCCAGGAGCTTCACCAGCTCCTTCCAGGGCTCATCCGTCGAGATGAAATCCAGAGCATAATCATAGCGCCTGTTGCCCACCACAACAAGATCTGCATACTCTGCTGCGGTCTTCAGGCAACTGATCAGCTCTTCATCTGCATTCCATATGCCGATGCCAACCGTCGCATGCCTTCTCCGGGCCTTCTCCTCCAGAGACCGGATAAACATCGAGTCCATGGGATCACCTGATTCCTGTCACGCATTCAGTTGCAAGATCAAAGAGGACTGTTTGATCAATCCCAGATCGAATGATAAGCTTTCTATCCGCCACTACATAGCCGATTATTGCTGGAGTGAGACCTCTGCGGCTGAAAACTTCCATGACTTCGCTGGCCTTTTCTTTTTTGGTCGTTACAACAAACCCCATTCCTGGATACATCTTGAGCCAGCTCAATAGATCCAACCCTTCAGGAACCGGTATAGAATCCAGATCAATGATAGCGCCGACCCCGCTGGTCTCAAGAAGCATCCCCAGAGTTCCAAGCATTCCCGGATTGGAGATATCCTTTCCAGCCATGATCAGCCCCTTTTCGCCCAACTCCCGCATGGCGCCCAGCTGCTTAAGCAGCGTTTCTCGATCCTTGAAGCTTGTTGAATCAAAGTTGATCCCGAATTTCGGGTGCACTTTGCCGTCCATATCAGCGGCCGCCACTACTGCCTCGCCTGGCCTGGCCGTGCTGCTTAATATGACTGCATCCTTCCGTGCCTTTCCCAGTATTGCAACATCCAGGGCGCTGTATGGAGTATCGGGGTGCAGGTGACCGCCAATTATGGGCACATTAAACTTTTCGATTCCCTTGCGCATACCTCTCAGCACTGCATCCGCAACACCTCGTGAATTCACAGAGAGAACATCAACCATAGCAACAGGCCAGCCGCCCATTGCCGCGATATCATGGACATTTACCAGAACTGCGCAGTAGCCGGCCCACTCAGGATCTGACTCCATGAGCTTCGACCAGATGCCATCTGCCGCGAGGAGCATGACCTCCTTGCCGTCATCTATAACAGCCGCATCCTCTCCAAAGGATGCCACGATTTTGTCCGAATCGACCGGAAAATACTTGATCAGATCACCTATCTGCTTTTTGCGAGTAATTCCCGCAAACCCGCGAAGTTCTGCCGCCAGAGACTCTAGATTCATCGCTAATGAGTAAGGCTTCAAACAAAAATAGATGACGCTGCCGTTCTATGGTTCGTCCTAAACTCAAGTCTGAATCTGAGATTCCACTGGAAAAATGCGGCCATAAAATTTTTATTGTTTCTACTGATGCCGAAATTTAAAAACATCGTAAATAATTGAATGCTTCTTATCAATATGAGATAGAAATTTTCAACAACATTAGTTGTTCTTGCGCATGAGCAGGCAAGGGGTAATGATGTAACGAATTTGATAAAGATAGAAAAAAGCATTATCATCCGGAATAATATCCATATCCACATGAACGGCTATTCTGCAATCGATGTAAAGCTGCAAGTTCATCCTGGGACAATGGCTCGCTGAAATCGCCTCTTCTTTATCTCTGGAGAGAGAGATCGCAGTGAGAGAACCCTACCATCCAGGGTGGGGATGAAAGCAAAGCCCTCCCTGTTCTTATCAATAACTCTAAATCTAATATTCACTTGGTACAGTCAGATTCGAGTAGAGCAACCTGATCCAGAGCCAATGATGGGAGATAAGCGGCTCGGAGTAGATCTCGGAATCAATAACATCGCTACTTTCAGTAGATCCGATCATAGCAGGCTGTCTGTCAACCAGCCAATTTTAGCGGGCTAATCACTAGCTACAAGCTACGGCCTTTAGGCCGTGGTAAGTTGACACCGCTATTTAGATAAGCCGACATTGCATGTATTTATGACAGTATACAGGGGCAAGGGTTAAAATGGGGATGGATCTCTGGCTCAAGAATTGAGGCTTGGGCGCTGCCTGATCGCCAGACTCGATCATGGAATGGATATCGTTGATCAGATAACGGATTTGGCGAAAAATGAGAAGATTGCAGTCGGCTCATTCAGCGCTATTGGAGCATTGATGCAGGCGGAGTTCGCTTTCTATGATCAGGTTTCCCATGAGTATCAGAAGATTTCGATAGATAAGCCTGTGGAACTCGTATCATGCAGCGGTAACATATCAATCCGCGATAATCAGCCATTTGTTCATGCCCACGCGAGCCTGGCAGACTCCGCGGGTCAACTTTGGGGCGGCCACTTGGTCGGAGGAAAGGTGTTCGCTGCAGAGCTATGTATCCAAGAGATGCTTGGTGAGACGCTGATAAGGAAATTCGATTCAGTTACCGGCCTATACCTTTGGGATAAGAAGTGAAAACATCCGAGTATTTCGATCTTCTTGAAAGCAGCCTCAAGAATGCGATGATCATTGCCAAGGAGGCGCGCGAGTTAGGAAAGGATCCCTCAACTGAAGTCGAGATACCTCTGGCAGTCGATCTTGCAGAAAGGGTGGAAAAGCTTATCGGCATACCTGGCATCGCCGGACGCATCCGGGAGCTGGAGGCTGAAGGGATGAGCAGGGAGGAGGCCGCCCTGGCTATCGGCATAGATTTCGCCGAGGGAAGGCTGGGGCAGGGCTTCTCGAAGATAGAATCCGTAGATAACGCCATCCGCACTGCAGTTGCGCTGCTTACTGAAGGCGTAGTAGCCGCTCCAATTGAGGGCATAGCGCGAGTATCTTTGGGAAAAAACGATGACGGAACGGATTACCTCAAAGTCTACTACGCCGGACCGATCCGCTCCGCAGGCGGCACGGCTCAGGCGCTTTCGGTTCTTGTGGCAGACTATGTACGCAGGAGCGTTGGCATCGCGCCTTGGAGACCAAGGGATGATGAAGTAGAGCGCTATGTCGAGGAGATCGGGCTGTATAAGCGTGTTGCTGGCCTGCAGTACTCTCCATCGGATGACGAGATCAGGACTATAGTGAGGAACTGTCCGATCTGCATCGACGGCGAGCCGACTGAGGAGGAAGAGGTCTCAGGCTTCCGCGACCTTCCGAGGATTGAGACGAACCGTGTAAGGGGCGGAATAGCTCTCGTTTCCGCTGAAGGCATAGCCCTGAAAAGGCCCAAGCTTAAGAAGCATGTCTCAAAGCTCGGAATAGAGGGCTGGGAGTGGCTGGACAGCCTTGCAAGCACCAAAACGGAAAGCGGCAGCTCTAGCCCGAAGTTCCTAAGAGATCTGATTGCAGGAAGACCAGTCTTCTCGCATCCGTCCAGGCCTGGAGGCTTCCGCTTGCGTTATGGACGGTGCAGAAACACCGGGCTTGCTGCAGCTGGAATTAGTCCGGCATCCATGATCCTTTTGGGCGAGTTCATGGCCGCTGGAACTCAGATTAAAGTCGAGCAGCCCGGCAAGGCAGCAGCAGTGGCTCCAGTCAGCTCTATCGAAGGTCCCACAGTTCGACTGCTTAACGGTGATGTTGTGAGGATTGATGATCCTGAAGATATCCTCGAATGGATGCCGAGCAACCCCAAAGACCCAAAGTTAATTTCTGCAGCCCTGAAGGCACATGTTTCCAAGATCCTTGATCTGGGAGAGATCTTGATAAGCTATGGAGAGTTCCTGGAGAACAATCGCCCTCTGGCTCCGGCATCATATACTTTTGAGTGGTGGGCTGCGGAATTGAAGCGTGCTGGAGGAGATCCCGGCGGCTTTGAGATAATCAGCGGCAGAGATGCCATAGCTATCTCAAGGAAATACAGTGTCCCTCTTCACCCTGCTTACACCTACCTCTGGCACGATCTTAAGCCGGAAGAGTTTGAGCATCTTGCATCTATCGTTTCATCCAAGGGCAGCTTGAACGATCAAAGGCTATGCTTGCCGGTGGAGGCAAAGGATGCCCTGGAAATTCTCCTGGTTCCGCATAAGGTGCGAGAAAGCGCGATCATAGTCGAAGATTCCCTGCCGCTTCTACTTTGCCTGGGGATAGAGCCTGAAGGGCTGAAAAAAACCTGGGAGAAAATGGACGGTTCAGCACTGGAGGCCGTCAACAAGCTTGCCGGAATAAAAGTGAGAGCCAGGGCGCCAACTCGTATCGGGGCCAGGATGGGAAGGCCTGAGAAATCTGATAAAAGGCTGATGAAGCCGCCGCCCCATGTTCTATTCCCGACGAGTAATGCCGGAGGCAAGTCCAGATCCGTGCAGGAGGCCGCCAAGTATTCGCAGGGAAATAAGACGGGAATAATCGATGTCGAGATTGAGCGTCGCGTCTGCAGAGACTGCGGCAAGGAAGGGTTTGCATTCAGATGTGGATGCGGAGGCCATACTTATAAGAAGAGGGTTTGCCCGAACTGCAACATTCCTGCGCAGGAGAAATGCCCCAAATGCGGCTCTGAGACGACTGCAGCCTCCAAGATGAGGATCGACATAAAGAAACTTTATGCTGATGCTTTGGAGAATCTCGGCGAGCGTGAGCCGGATATCCTCAAAGGCGTAATGGGACTGACATCTCGTGATAAGACGCCGGAGGCCATAGAGAAGGGAATTCTCAGGGCAAAGCATGGAGTCAATATATTCAAGGATGGCACAATCCGATACGACCTTACCGATCTGCCTCTTACGCATTTCCGGCCCGATGAGATAGGCACAAGCCTTGAGAGGCTCAGAGAGCTCGGCTATATCGAAGATACTTATGGCAAGCCTCTTCTCAGCGAGACACAGGTCTGCGAGCTCAAGGTGCAGGACATTATACTCTCCAAGGACGGCGGCGAATACCTCCTGAAGGTAGCTCAGTTTCTGGATGAACTCCTTGTTAAGTTCTATGGCCTCAAGCCTTATTATAATGCGAACTCGCCGCATGATCTCATAGGGACTCTGATGGTCGGCCTTGCGCCCCATACATCTGCAGGTGTTCTGTGCCGGCTGATAGGCTACACTGCCGCATCCGCCGGCTTCGGCCATCCATTCTTCCATGCAGCCAAGCGCAGAAACTGTGATGGGGATGAGGATTGCGTGATGCTTCTTATGGATGCGCTCCTCAACTTTTCAATGTCATACCTGCCTGAGCGCAGAGGCGGCAAAATGGATGCTCCACTTGTCATGACGACCCGGCTGAACCCTGCGGAGGTGGACAAGGAGGCCCATAACCTCGATTTGACGCGTGTTTATCCGCTCGAGTTCTATGAGGCGACGCTTCAGGGATCAAATCCAAAAGATCTGGAGTCCAAGTTCGATCTTGTATCGAAGCGTCTGGGAACAGATGCCCAATATGAAGGCTTCAAGTTCAGCCATGATACCTCGGATATTGCGGCAGGCCCAAGAAACAGCGCCTACAAAACTCTTGAGACAATGATCGACAAGATGGACGCACAGCTTGAGCTTGCTGCGCTTATTAGGGCCGTAGATGCTAAAGATGTTGCAGAACGTGTCATAAACTCACATTTCCTGCCGGATCTGATAGGAAACCTGCACGCATTTTCAAAGCAAAAGGTCAGATGCGTAAAATGCGGGATGAAGTATAGAAGGCCTCCCTTGAAGGAGGTCTGTCCAAGATGTGGCGGCAGAATTATCCTTACTGTGCACGAAGGCAGCGTTCGAAAATACCTGGAGGTATCTATGAAGGTTGCAAATGACTACGATGTGAGCAATTATACAAAGCAGCGGCTTGAGCTTCTGAAGATTGAGATAGACTCAATCTTCAAGAACGATAAATCCAAGCAGATGGGGCTCGCGGATTTTATGTAAGCATCTATATGCCTGGAAAGGACCGCTATTTTATAATCAAGCTCGTTGCTATTTTATGCAGGTATGCCCAAAGGGCATGAGCATCTCATGAAAATCATCATATTCGGCTTTTGTGCGAATTAAATTCGCCATAAAGGCAATATAATGTAAAAGGCTGTGAGAAGCGCTATAAAACATTTAATCATAGCTTTGGTAAATTATAATCACTAATTTTAAATATCAAGGCATTTTACAGTATACCAGCCTTGAGGGGAGGATTACATATGCATAATAAATTGATCTTTCTAGCAGTATTAGCATTAATGATCGTTGGCACTGCGCTTTGTGAGCTTTCCGAAGTTACCAAGATCCCGGCATCCCAGGATGTAGATATCTACTTTGGGGATAGAGAGAATGTGTATAATGCTGATTCGCTGATGTGTGAGATAAACGTGACAGATATCAACGGAAGTAGAAAGACTAATTATTTCGGCGCACCAATGATCCAGTTCAATGCTTCAGGCATCAAAATAACTGAGGATGATATTGGAATTCTTGTGCTCAAAACGGCATCTATCAAGAAGCAAGGGAACGAGCCTGCCTTTATTGCGATGATGCCCATTCAGTCCAATTGGAATGAAAATTCAAGTTACCAGAGTCTCTATTTCCGCCTGGAGCCGGCTGTTGATATCGTGGAGAGAAACGACATAACCGGGATGAGATTGAGCACAGATGGCGATAAGATAGTCGCCTTTGATGTTTCCAAGGAGCTATTGGATGCAAATGCCGATGGAGGTTTTATCTCATTCCTGCTGATGGCAGTAAGCGATAGCAGCTACAGTGTTGACTTCAAGTCCAGAGAGACCGGCGAGGGGCCATATCTGATAGTAATGCCCTATCCTTCTGAGGTTAAAGCCAATAGCGCAATATTATTGCCAGCAAACTCGAGTGAAATTAATCAGTCAGCTATTAATCAGAGTGCAATTAACCAGACTTCCAGCCAGGCAGTTGCCCAGATGAAGATGGTGGATGCCCTTAAGGAGAATGCGGAAAAAACAGCTGCTTCCGGAAATAGTGGCTAATACAATTATAATCAACTAATACAACTATGAGTGGTTAATGCAACACGAGTTGATTGGGATGATATAGGGGATACTTACGAGTATATTACACCCAATTCTATGCCGTGGCTTTAAGCGCGTTGGTGCGGAGATCATTCATCTCCGTCTGGAGACGACTCATCCTATTTTTTAGCTCTGTTCCTTTCTCTGTTGTTCTAAATATGTAGCTTGATCCATAGCTGGATTGCTCAATCATGCCGTTTTCTATAAGGCATTCTAGATATCGATTTACCGTCGTTGAATTAAGATTTGCTTGATATACTATCCTAGTTTTACGTGTGCCGCTTTGACATATCTCCAATATCTGAGCAATTATAAGATCATCGCTTCTTTTCTTCATCCTCATGCGACTTCTCCTCCATCGCGCGGATTATTATTTTTGGTCTCTTCTGGTTCGATCTGTATATTTTAGCAGTATTGCTCGAACTCGGCATTATTGTTTCAGTACCGAAGTTTTATAAACTATATGGAAGCAGTGATTAGTAGTAGTAGTTAGAATTACGCAATAAGCGGGAATGCGATAGCTAAATGGAATATAATGTTAGCGTAATGAACAAGCTTCTCATAGAAAACAATCATCGCTAGAAACATTCTTTGCATATTTTTTCAAATGGTATTGATACGGCCTTAAATTTTCATTCCAATAACTATATTAACCGCCTGCAAGGTTTTCGAAATATTTCTTTATTATCTCTCTATTCTGAGGGGGCAGGCTTTCAATGTATAGATCAGACGGCACTGGGGCTGCCTCACCCGGTTGAGACTGCTGGAACATATGCTCCATGGGTGTGGTGTTCCTAGCCCTGGAACCTGCGCCCACTCCTGGGTAAAGCTCCAACTGCAATTTGTTTTCATTTAGAACTGCAAGGGACGGCTTGCCGTAGATGCTGCTGTTCCCTAAGAAATTAGCAGACGGCTTCTGCGATGGCGTCTCATTCTTGAAGATTCCTATCGCTCTATCCCTCAAATCAGATATCGATTGAAAATCATTTGGCGTTATATCTGCACTAATTTGGCTGCTGGCAATGAAAATTGTGGCGCCTGCAAGAACGATTGCGAGTATAGCTCTGACTCTGATCTGCCGCCAATCGAAGATCTTCGACGGCTGTACTCTGGAAAGGCTTCCCTTTAGATCCTCAGCAAGGCTTTGCATCGGCAGTGATTCATCATCTCTGTTATCGTAGCCTGTTTGAGCCTTCTCGGAGAGCTCGGGACCCAGAAGCCTGTAAAGGTCAGATTTGTCCCTTTTTCCGACCAGCGTCGCAACTAAAGCTCCAAATGCCAAGGACATGATTGCCGGTGAGTTCGCGAGAAGCAGCGAATCACGCCAGTAAAATTCAGTAAAAGCAGGAATGCCAATCAGAAGGGTGACCGCATATATCGCAATGGCGATCACTGCAGTATTAAGTGCCCAAATATAGAGCCCAAAACGGTTATATGCAGCTCTAAGCCTATTCAGATAGATAATAAACTCGTATGGGCGGTTCACAACATCAATCTCAGGAAATCTAAATAAATAGTTTCTGGGCAGATCTGTCTTCTAGCAGAAGCGTTTTGGTGCTGATATAAATCCCGCCGCCTGAACCTGAATTGGATTTAACAAATATTGCAATAATTTTATCGGACCGCAGCCTAAAATGCCCCTTTTGGCAAAAGTCTCTAGGGAGGGAAGGGCATGAAACTGCGGCCCTTAATAGTTGATGATAATAGTAGTACTAAAACAGTATATAAATTTTCCTATCTCATTTCAGGAAAATGTGATCCCCATAAGGACAGATTTATGCGTTCATCCGCCGTCTTGCAAAGATATATTTCGATAAAATAAATTCGCTTCCAGCGCCCTCCTAAAAGGAAGAGCGCTGTATTTCCATCAATAACTTACTATGTTGCAATTATGGTAATGTGGTTGTTTGTGTTTCTGGTGCTGGAGCAGATATTGAGCTTGGCTCTGCCACTATCTGGGTCTTCCGAACCTCTACCCTCCTGAGAGGATAAACCATCTTGGCCTCCTTGTAGATATCCAGAGAGAGCTTTCCATTAACAATATCCTGTATCAGCTGGTTCAAATCAAGACCTTTTGCCTTCTCAAGGATGACGTTCTTTGAGATTTCCCTGATGCTCTTGACCTGATTCGCCCGTGCTCTCTTGACTGTGAAACAGCTCGGCTTTACCCTTACCTGATAACCATCCGTTGTCGCAATATCGATTATGGAATCGATGCGTGATGTCCTTCTCTTGACCAGAGACCGTAGGTAATCAGTGGTCATCTCATGGCCCACAAATTTTGTATATGCAGAATCGCCTGCTATGCGGTCAACCCTGAACCGGAGCTTTGTGTTCTGCTTAGAGAAGTTGTTTGTCAAATCGCCAAGCGTTGTCTCTATGATCCTTCCTACTACCTTCTCAGGATCATATGAGACGGTCTCGCCAACAGGAGATCTGCCGAACATCTCGGGGCTTATTACTTTATACCATTGCTTAGCTTTTCTGCTTTCAGCTTTTCTTTGCGATCTTCTAGCCAA
>JBHGAU010000005.1:0-65491 GCA_041946675.1 Methanotrichaceae archaeon
TCCTCGAGGGTTTGGGACTCTTGGACCGCGGTTCGAATCCGCGCTGTCCCACTTTAATTAAACAAATCCAAATAACATTTATATTATCACAGTCTCTTTGCAGCACCGACACCCTGCCTGGAGTTCAGTGATCCTGGCACCAGGAAAGTGGTCGATCAGGCAAAGATCCGCAGGCTCCACCCTGGAAAACAAGCGACTTAGATCTCCATGATATACTTCGATCTCACATGCTCCAGTTGCCCTGCAAGCAAGCACTGGCTTTTTGCCCAAGGCATCAGATGAGATTTCAGGATACTCTATTTCATCGATCCCTAAGAGTCCCCTATTCACTTCCAGATTGAGCATAGTATTTTCGACTGCAGGAAGCCAGATATCATTCAGCACGACACGCTTAGCGCCAGCAAGGATACACATCAATCCAAGGGAGCCTGGACCGCACAGGCCATCAACAATATCTTTTCCTGCAATGGGAAGACCCTCGATGATCTTCATCTTCGGCGCACTTTGTCTTGGAAACTCAATATGCACCTTGGCCTGACTTTTATAGATCACAAGCTCGCCAAATATGCTCTGGATTACGTCTGCGCGCATATCGCATCCCGCCAGAAGCTCATTCTCGACTGGCTTTTTCTTTGAATCGAAGACGCCCGCTACGCCTTTGCTCAGTATTACCCCTTTGATCTCAGGAATGCTACGAACTATATTCTCTGCTGCATCTTTGTTGAGCTTCTCACCGATTATCACCAGAGTACCAGGGCCGAGGCGCGGAGGATAGGCCAGAGGATAGCCGATGCTTATCAACGGAGAGCCCACACTTTTCAGTGTATCCTTCTCGTCGCGCAGTCCCTCATCCTTCAGAGTATGAAGAGCATCCAGCATAACGGCATCCAGCGGCGCCTTTCCGCATGAATTGCACCTTGTAATCTTGGATGGCAAATCCTTCAGTGAACTGCCTTTATCCAGATTTGGTTCAGGCGTGCAGCCAGAGCATGCCATATACATGCCGTCTATCTTTGCCAGTATCTCTTCTGCAGGCTTGATGCAAGCCGTTCCGCAGCGGGGGCACTTCATGATCTGTTTTCAGGGTGCTCAGGGAATATTTCAGCCTTTCCTGAGAGATATTCATAGGGATTATTCCCTAGAAAGGTTTGTAAACAAGGAGCGCATTAAGGCGGCGAAGGTGGTTTTGGACATGGCACAGAGAGGCATAAGGGAATATGATGGAAAGCGTATGCTGGCCAAGTACCTTCCTGAATATCTAAGCGATCTCTCTTATAAAGGGCAGCTTATTCTGGTAAGTCCGGAGACTGATATAGACAATCTTCCTGCTGATAATCCCTGGCTGAAGACTGAGAAGCTTGTTGTTAAGCCGGATCAGCTCTTTGGAAAAAGGGGCAAGCACGGCCTTGTACTTCTGGACGCATCTTGGGATGCCGCATTGACCTACCTCAAGAAGAACATGGATGCCCTTGTCACCGTGGGAGGAATCGAAGGCAGGCTGACCCACTTCCTGATAGAGCCCTTTATACCTCATAAGGACGAGTTCTACATCGCGATAAGTTCAGATTATGATGGCGATAACATCTATTTTTCGACATCAGGCGGCATCAGCGTCGAAGAGAACTGGGATAAGGTTGTGCAGATCCACGTTGATATCCTTGAAGGAATCGATGGAGTGGATATAAAATCCGAGATGCCCGGAGAATTGAATGAAAATAGCGATCAAATTGTCAAATTTATTAAAGCCCTTTACAGGTTTTATTCCGAATCGGGCTTTGCATATCTTGAGATCAATCCCTTTACGATCTCCAAAGGCAGCATCATTCCACTGGACCTTGTAGCCAAAATGGATGATACAGAGGAGTATTGGCAGAGGAAGAGATGGGAGGGGCTCGTATTCCCTGACCCTTTCGGCAGGACGCTTATAGCGGAAGAGCTGTACATCAAAGATCTGGATTCAAAGACGGGAGCCTCATTAAAGCTTACAATCCTGAATCCAAAAGGGCGCATCTGGACGATGGTTGCAGGCGGCGGCGCGAGCGTGATCTACGCGGATACAATCTGCGATCTGGGATTTGCGAAAGAGCTATCAAACTACGGAGAATATAGCGGCGACCCCAACACAGAGGAAACCTATCACTACACCAGAACTATTCTCGACCTCATGACACGCGACAAGGACCCCAGAGGAAAGATACTGCTAATAGGAGGCGCAATCGCCAACTTCACAGATGTCGCAAACACATTCAAGGGCGTTGTTATGGCTCTTGAGGAGTATCAAGACAGGCTTCGCCAGGCAGGAGTTAAGATTTATGTCCGTCGCGGTGGTCCGAACTACGAGGTCGGACTCAAGCTTATGCGAGATCTGGGCGGAAGATTGGGCGTTCCTATCGAAGTATACGGACCTGAGACACATATGACCAGAATTGTTCCTATGGCCCTGGGAGGTGCGTAGCAATGATGGCATCAACAACCATAAAGCCTTCAGCTACACAATCTGCTACTGCCAAGAAAGATTATGCTCTATTTAATAGAAATACGACGGCCTTTGTCTATGGCTATCAGACGAATGCCATTCAGAGAATGCTGGACTTCGATTATATATGCAAGCGCGAGAGGCCGAGCATTGCTGCGATAATAAACCCGAGCCGTGGAGGTATACATAAAGCATTCTGGGGGACAAAGGAGATCATTTTGCCAATGTTTAAGACCGTCCAGGAGGCAGCAAAGGCATATCCTGAGGCGGATGTTATGGTCAACTTTGCCTCACACCGCTCGGCCTTCGAGACCACAATGGAGGCACTTGAGCAGCCTACAATTCGCACAGTCGCAGTCATTGCAGAGGGTGTTCCTGAGAGACAGGCAAGGATAATGTCCGCCACTGCACGAAAGCTTAACAAGTTCATAATCGGGCCTGCTACAGTTGGCGGAATGCTTGCCGGAGCCTTCAGGATAGGGAACACTGCAGGAACCATTGAGAATATTATTGCTTCCAAGCTTTACCGTCCGGGATGCGTGGGTTTTGTCTCCAAGTCCGGCGGAATGCTTAACGAGGCTTTCAATATAATCTCCCGCAACTCGAATGGAATCTACGAAGGAATAGCCATTGGCGGCGATCGCTATCCGGGCTCGACGATGCTCGATCATATAATGCGCTATGAAGCGAATCCCGAGATCAAGATGATCGCTTGCCTTGGCGAACTTGGCGGCGAGGATGAATACAGGATTATAAAAGCACTCTCGGCAGGAAAGATCACAAAGCCGCTTGTTGCTTGGGTTACAGGAACCTGCGGGCCGGTTCTGCCGTCAAGCGTTCAGTTTGGACATGCAGGTGCAAAGGCTGATACTCAGAAGGAGACGGCTCAGGCGAAGAACGATGCATTCCGGAAAGCTGGAGCCTATGTGCCCAAATCATTCGATGATTACGGCGAAACAGTAAAGCAGGTCTATGAGATGCTCAAGTCCCAGGGCAAAACCGCCGATATTGTCGAACCCGAGGTGCCGCGACTGCCAGCAGACTATAGCAAGGCTCTGTCATCAGGCATGATCAGGAAGCCTACCACATTCATCTGTACGATCTCCGACGATAGCGGTGAAGAGCTGCTATATGCAGGCAAGCCCATAACGGACGTTCTAGAGCAGAAGATGGGCATTGGAGGAGTGATCGGACTTCTCTGGTTCAAGAAGGATCTGCCGGATTATGCGAAGAGGTTCATTGAGCTTGTAATCCAGATCACTGCAGATCACGGCCCTGCTGTTTCAGGAGCCCATAATGCAATTGTGGCATCCTGTGCAGGCAAGGACCTCATCTCATCTCTATGCAGCGGCCTTCTAACAATAGGCCCGCGGTTTGGCGGAGCTATTGATGATGCCGCCAGAGAGTTCAAACGTGCAAAGGAGGCAGGGCTTACTCCTGAGCAGTTCGTGACTGATATGAAGAAGAAGGGCATTAATATTCCAGGAATAGGCCATAGAATCAAGAGCGTCAAGAATCCTGATAAGCGTGTCACGCTCCTGATAGACTTTGCGAGGAAGAACTTCGCAAAGACTGAGCTGCTGGACTACGCCTTGGAGGTAGAGAAGCTCACGACTGCAAAGAAGGGCAACCTGATTCTGAACGTGGACGGCTGCATAGGAATCCTCTTTCTGGATCTGATGAACTCATGCGGAGCGTTCTCAAAAGAGGAGATAGATGAGGTTGTCAAGCTCGGCTACCTGAACGGCATGTTCGCTCTGGGCAGAAGCATCGGTCTGATAGGGCACATCATCGATCAGAAGCGGCTTGGATCAAGGCTTTATAGGCATCCCACGGAGGATATTGCATACATGCTGCCCTCTGAGGATGATATAAGGTGCAACTAGAAGGCTAGAAGGGTAAGATTTGCCTACAATCAGCCAGAAGATACTCACGCGTGCATCGGATTCGAAAGAGATGGTTGAGCCGGGAGAGATCATCGAGGCCGGCATAGATTATGCCATGTCTCATGACGGCACTTCGGTCCTCGCCATCAAAGCATTCAAGGAGATGGGATCAAGAAAGGTATGGGATCCTGAGAGGATCATCATACCCTTTGATCACATCGTTCCAGCGAACAATGAGATTGCGGCCACACTCCAAAAAGAAGTTCGGGCATGGGCACATGAGCAGAGTATAACCAACTTTTTTGATTGCGGCTCTGGCGTATGCCACCAGGTGTTGCCCGAGCAGGGATTTGCGCTTCCCGGGCTGCTACTAATAGGAGCCGATTCTCATTCTTGCACATACGGGGCCTTCGGCGCCTTTGCAACAGGCGTCGGCGCAACTGATATGGCAGAGATCTACTCACGCGGGAGGCTGTGGCTGAAGGTTCCTGAAACAATAGCGATTAAAGTAACTGGTAAACTCAAGCCGTTCGTCTCTGCCAAAGATATTGCCCTAATGGTTATTGGAATGCTGGGCGCAGACGGTGCTACCTACAAGGCTGTTGAATATATCGGCAGTACGATTGAGGATCTGAGCATCTCTGGAAGAATGACCATCTGCAACCTGGGCGTGGAGATGGGAGCCAAGGCTGCGATTGTTCCTCCCGATGAAAAGACTGATAGCTTTTTGCGAAGGAGGGCAAGAAGAGATTATGCTCATGTATATTCCGACCCCGGCTCATATGACGAAGAGATCGAGTTCGATGTGAGCGAGCTTGAGCCTCAGGTGGCTGCGCCTTACCGGGTGGATAATGTGCATCCCGTCTCAGATTTCGAGGGCAAAGAGATCGATCAGGTTTTCATAGGAACCTGCACCAATGGAAGACTTGAGGATCTCGAAATTGCAGCGAAAATAATTGGGGACAGGAAGGTTAAGGCGCGAACTTTAATTATACCTGCATCGCGCCAGGTACTGCTCGATGCACTGAAGGCAGGAATCATTGAGACCCTGATAAAGGCCGGTGCCGTTATTGCGCCTCCAGGCTGCGGCCCCTGCCTTGGGGCTCATATGGGCGTTCTTGGAGATGAAGAGATCTGCCTGTCAACATCCAACCGCAACTTCCCGGGACGAATGGGTAAAGGCGGGTTCATTTATCTGGCGTCGCCTGCAACTGCTGCAGCTTCAGCTGTGGGCGGATGCATAACATCGCCTGAGTAGTTTGACCGAGTAATACCTTTTAATGAGACAACAGTTCATTTTATTCCCTTCAAACTTACAGCCCACGCTTCCAGAACATTTCCCCAGCTAGGGGTTAGGGACAACCTGCACAGTGAATGCGTGCGCTATAAACGAGCCTCGAAACTTAAATTTATTAAGCAAGTTGTTGGAAGGTAAAGCAGTGCTAAAGATTAAGGGCTAAAACTGAGATGGCGCCTGCTTAAGCGCCTATAGATAGCGCCTGAGCAGCATATAGATCACAAAGACCGTCGCCCCAAAGAGGGCCAGCTTAACCAGAAGCCAGAATGAACTCCAGAGCACAAGAGCTGCCAGTACGGCCAGCAGTATAAGCACTAGGTTCTTCTCGCGGTTCACTTCAGGCTCATTAATATTGAATATCCGCCTATGCATATAGCCATCCATTTAATCAGACGGTTTTTAATCTTTTCCGTATATCTCCTCAATTCCTTGATTCGACAGGGTATTAAATGAAAATTAGAGTATAAACGAAAGGTAACCAAAAGCGTTATACCTCTACATTCCTCTTCAGGGGTGGTGAACATTTTTTGGACAGGCTAGAGCTGGTAACAAGGAACACCGAAGAGATAGTTACGTTTGAGGAACTCAAGGCACTGATGGAGAACAAGCAGCGGCCTCGTGCCTATGTGGGCTACGAGACCTCTGGGAAGGTTCATCTGGGGCATATGCTCACTGCAAACAAGCTTTTGGACCTGCAAAATGCGGGCTTCGATATTGTCGTTCTTCTTGCAGATCTGCACGCATTTCTCAACGAGAAGGGAACTCTTGAGGAGGTGCGCAAGATTGCAGACTACAACAGGGATTGCTTTATCGCCCTGGGGCTAGATCCCGAAAAGACAGAGTTCGTCTATGGAACTGAGTATCAACTCAAGCCGGAGTACATGCTCAAGATCCTGAGAATGGCAAGGAACACGACACTCAACCGTGCAAGGCGGAGCATGGATGAGGTTTCGCGAAATGCCGAGAACCCAATGGTCTCACAGATGATCTACCCATTGATGCAGGCAGTTGATATCGCCGATCTGCATATCGATCTTGCCGTAGGCGGCATAGACCAGAGGAAGATCCATATGCTGGCGCGCGAAGAGCTGCCGCGCCTGGGGCTGCCCGCGCCTGTGTGCATGCACACGCCCCTGATTCCAGGATTGAACGGCGAGAAGATGTCCTCATCGAAGGGGAACAACATTGCAGTCGATGAGCCTGCCGAAGATGTCCGAAAGAAGATCATGGCTGCATTCTGCCCGGCCGGTCAAGTGGAGAACAATCCAATACTCGCGATATTCAAGTACCACATATTCCCAAGGGTTGGGCCTATTACTGTCAAGAGGCCTGCCAAGTTCGGCGGCGACGTAACATACGAGAAGTATGAGAATCTTGAGGCAGCCTTCGTATCGGGGATGATGCATCCGCAGGACCTCAAGAAGGCATGTGCTGAGTATATGATTGAGATACTGAGGCCGGTGAGAGAGAAGATGGGCTCAAATCCATAGAGGAGATATCGATATGCTCTTACCTCTGGAGGTCAACTGATTGTTTGGCAATCGTTTTGAAGGGCGTTGAACTGTATTTGGAATTCCACAAACCATCGCAGAAATAACAGTAATTAGGTTTTAAGGCCGAAACTTATTAGCCTCATGGAATTGTTTTGGACTGAGACCTTATTTCATCCTCAATCGAAGATGAGAAGGCCTGCGGCTTTGCCGGCAATGGATTCCAGTATAATGCCCTTACCAGCATATTCCAGGCTCGCTGCCATCTCTTCGACATCCTTTGAGATCAGAACTCTAAGATCCTTCAGGGTGTTTGGACGTCCCAGGAACACTTCCAATCCTTTGACTCTGGCCTTGATGCACGCTCCAGAGAGTGCCTGGAAGCCTTCAGGGTTCCATCGATCGCGATTCTCTCTCCGGATCGTACCAGCAGTAAATCGCAGTTTCGATCTTCCCTAGACATACCTCCAAATCGCTTCCACTGCGCCGCACAGTGGCCCAATCGGGTAGCAGCTTGGCTAGAGACTTCAAGGACTGCAGAATATTCGCCAATGGCAATATGCAGCCATTGTGGCTATGGAAGCGGAAACGTCTGCCGTGAAGCCATGCTTGCAGACGCCCTGCAGAGCCGACCACCAGGTATAGCCGGAACCGATGAGAGCAGACGCAAGGTATAGACCGATGACCGGCTTATCAAAACCACCATTAGGATTTAGTAAAATTTCTAATAATATTTGAATCACTTACAAGTATACCTAATATCAAAAGTGTTCTTGAAAACGTACAACTTGCGGAGGATAAATCAAATGGTTATCGGGATAACAATGCTAAAGGTCGTGCCGGGCCGAGAGATAGCCTGCTATGATACCTTGAGGCATCTCGTGGGCATAAAAAAGGTTTACCATCTATTCGGTGAATTTGATTTCTTTTTGATACTGGATGCTGTGGACAAAAAGGAGCTGGTCCTTCTATTAGAAGACATCCGTGGCCAGAAATATGTCCTTGATACATGGTCACTTCTAGTCTCCGATTATGAGAACCATCCAACTGCCGGGCAGTCATTCTCGGCTGCGCGAAATCCATTCTGCCAGGAAATGGTGGATGCAGTAAATGCTACAGCTGTAAATAATCCTATTGCAATTCAACTACTCTGATAAAACCGATTTTATTTAGGGATGATGATATTACCACCTAAAGAGCTATTGGATCATATCAGAGAGTGAATATGAAGGGTACGGCTGACCATCGGGATCCCTTCTCGTTTCCCAAGTGTTGCAATCGGCTGTTGACAAGACTGTCCTGTCCCATCAGCAGGGTCAGAGCACGCCTCTTCTGATCAATTAGCGGAGATTAAGATAAGTGGCTCGAAGACTACGATCGTCTTTACGAAAGAAAAGCCCTGGCAGCCCATCCTTTCTTTGGTCTCTATTTATTTTAGGTTCTTTTTTGATTTCCTAGTTTTTTTCAGGCTAATTATTTATTTCCCTAACTATAGCTGTTTCATACAGATAATCCAATATAAACGGAGGATAAAACGTGGCAAAGATAGTCTTGATATATGGTACGACTTCCGGGAACACCGAAGATCTGTCAGAAGGCGTTGTAGATGGGCTTAAGAGTGGGGGTGCAGAGGTTACAGTAAAGAACGTGGTAGATGCAAGCGTTAATGAACTCAGAAATTATGATGTAATTGTATTGGGATGTCCCACTTATGGAAATGGAGAGCTACAGGATGATTTTATCGATTTCAACGCTGCAATGAGCAACATATCCTTGGAAGGAAAAAAGGCAGCAGTTTTTGGTCCAGGTGATAGCGAAATATATCCAGATACGTTCTGTCAAGCGGTAGATATCCTCGAAGATACATTGAAGAAGTGTGGTGCCAAAATAGTCGTTGAAGGATTAAAGGTCGATGGGGACGTAATAGAGGCAATTGTAGATGCAGAAACCTGGGGATCAGAGGTCGCTGGAGCTATTTAACATTTACCACTTCGGGAGGGCAGAGGGTCACGACTGCCTCATCAACTTTTAGATCGGGGATGGGAAACCCTCGACCATTTTTGTGTTAATTTGAATCGATAGAACATCAGAAACAATTCAGAACATACCGAAATAAGATTCAAAGAAGGTATTTCTGCGATGCAGTTTATTGAACTAGCCAGATCTCTGCTATTATTCCCCCTAGCAGGACTGTGTGAGATCAGAGGAGGTAGAGCGGAGGAGGTAGAGCGGAGGAGGATATCTCATATGGCTATGGATAAGAGATGGAAAGGGAATTGGTTTGCCGTACTTGGTGCAGCAATCCTTGCTCTCTATGGAATTATACCTACGTTTCAGCCAGCAAACTTTGGCAGGGTTTATGCGGCTTATGGAGGAATCTTCATAATACTACCAATCAATTGATAAAATAGTGCCGGATAGGTGCTCATTAGCTCGCCCTGTGCATCATATATCTGGACCTTTTCCAGCACATCTTTCAAGTTTGCGGCATTGTCCATGGCAGAGGCATCCGGAAGTAAGAGCCCCGCCATCACCGCAACAACAACGTTTGCTGCTGTTATCTTCTTCATTCATAACGTCCACTGATGTTATCTTTTTCATTCTCACACCTCTATTTACCTTGAGCTGCTTAAAAATTTGCTATATAGATTGACTACTTGATTAGGTATAGAAAATGCTATCCCTAAATAAATTAGAATTATATACAAAAAATCTAACTGAATCGAGGCAATAAGCAAAACACATGAATGTCACTGATGTCAAAGGATAGCAGTGCGGATAGCCCCTGCCCGTATTTACATAGGAAGGGGTTTGCTGGTTTCCTTCCTGGCTCAACCGACAATGCTCCACCCCTGCGCCTCCTGCTGCAGCATCCAGAGCCTTGCATACAGGCCGTTTTTAGCCAGCAGTTCGTCGTGGCTGTCCTGCTCGACGACTCGCCCTCCATCCAGGACGATTATGTTGTCAGCCCTGCGGATGGTTTTGAGTCGGTGGGCGATGACTGTCTTCTCCTTCACCAGCTCTCTCAGGTCCATTTGCACCTTATGCTCGTTCCCGTGATCGACAAAGGCTGTCGCCTCGTCCAAAACCAGGATGGGAGCGCCCTTCAGGATCGCTCTAGCCACGGAGATGCGCTGCACCTCTCCTCCAGAGAGGTAAACCCTCATTCCCCGATCAGCGTATCGTAGCCCTGCGGCAGCCGCTTGATGGAATCATGGCACTATGAGAATGCCTGCGATCTGGCCGTCTTCCACCATCAGAATGACGCTCCTGCCGTAAGACTCCTGGCTGGACGCCAGATCTTCAATATCCTTGATAACCGAGATCCCCTGCTTTTCCAGATTAGAAAGTCTTCCCAAGAAAAGGTCGTGTCCTCCAACCCGTGCCCTGGCGCCGAGCCCCGGAAGAGCCTGGAAACTCTCGGGGTCTTGTAGATCAATTCCCATGTTTGATGCCGCCTGCAGCGTAGCCCAACCGAGAGGATGCTCGCTGAACTTCTCTGCAGCAGCCGCATCTCTTAGAAGCTCCGTTTCTATCCGGCCATCAATGGGAGTTATCCTGACCAGTTTCGGTTTGCCGGCTGTGAGAGTGCCGGTCTTGTCAAAGACCACGGTATTTACTCTTGACAGAGCCTCGACGGCTGGGCCTTTCTTGATGAGGCATCCCCTTCGAGCAGCATTGCCGATGGCGGCTACCAGAGCAGTAGGCGTGGCAAGGACTATCACGCAGGGACAGAAGATAATGAGCATGGTTATGGCCCGCATTATGTCTCCGCTCCACCTTGAGTCTGTGCCTCCTCTGTCAGAGTGCGGGTCTGACCGAGGGTGGTCTCCTTGCCTATCTTGGTGACACGCACCTCCAGCGCTCCAACCTCGCTCAGGGTTCCGGCAAAGATCTGGTCGCCAGCTCTCTTTTCCACAAGCATACTCCCGCCAGTGATCGTCGCCTGGTTGACCGATGCCTGGCCAGAGACTGCAGGGATTGATTGGCACGGGCGGTAACGAACTCCTCCATCAGCTCGCCCACAAGCAGCAGGACTGCGACCATTGCTGCAGCAGAGTATTCGCCAATGGCAATTGCAGCCATTGTGGCTATGGAGGCGGGGATGTCTGCTGTGAAGTCGCGCCCCCGGATGCCCTGCAAAGCCGACCGCCAGATATAGCCGGAACCGACAAGGGCAGCTGCAAGGTAGAGATTGTTCACGGACTCATCAGATTCGTCATGGAAAAGGCCGCTTGGGTCGCAAAGGATTGCCAGGATCAAGAGCATCCCGCTGGCCAGGGTGAAGAGCGTTCCAGGATCGAGCAGGAACTTCCGGTAGTTTACGAAGCGGCCTCGCGCTCTACAGTAACTTCGTATTCCGCAGGTCGCGGTGGTGAAATAGTCCTTTGCGTCGTCGAACATCATTTCGCTCCTATGCTATATTGTAGCAAATGCGAGTTAGCTATCGGTGTTTCCACAGCAGGCCATAAAGCGTCGGTAAGCCAGGTTTGCAATACATTCATCTGCCCCCAGAGGCTCAGCAAGAAGGATCTCGATATCCTCATCATCCTGTTTGAGAACTGCCTTTCCTTCACCGTTCATGCCCAGCTCACGGGGTATATCTTTGCTAACGTGCACTCCGCTGGTGAGGAAGATAGGCAATGCTACTATCTTTTTGAGTCTGGTGCCCGAAAAGCTCTTCAGGCCTTGACGTATATCTGGCTCGTTCATGTTCAGGTAAGCGGTTCTGACAGGTCCGGAATGGACATTTCTTATCATAGAAGCCATTGATTCTATTAATTCCCTGTTATACGGAAGTCTGGACCCATGTCCGAGCACAAGTATGCCGATATCATTTTTTGAATGAAGGATAACCGAATGCAATTCAGCTTTTGATAGCAATGAAAAAAAAATGCAGGCCCAACTATTCCTGTTTGCGCATCAGCCGCATGCCGTTTAGAGTGACAAGTATGGAAGAACCCATATCAGCAAATACTGCAAGCCAAAGGTTCGCATATCCGGCAAAAGTCAAAATGATAAATATGACTTTGATCGAGATCGAAAAACCGATGTTTTGTTTAATAACTGCCACGGTCTTGCGGCTTAATTTGATGAGGTAGGCCAGTTTTCCAAGATCGTCAGACATAAGGGCGATATCTGCAGTCTCAAGTGCCGTATCAGAGCCTGTTACGCCCATGGCAATACCCACATCGGCAGCGGCTAGTGCTGGAGCATCGTTTACACCATCGCCCACCATAGCTACGCTGCCATATTCCCTGGTTAGCTTTTTGACTGAGTTTACTTTTTCTTCAGGTGACAGATCGCTATAAAAAGCGTCAAGCTTCAACTTCTCGGCAATCGAGCCTGCTACTCGGTTATTATCGCCTGTTAGCATCGTTACATGCTTTATTCCAGCTTTGCGCAATGCCTGAATGGCATCAGCACTGTTATCTCGGAGAGTATCCGCAACTGCTATCATTCCAAGAACTGTCTCCTTTGTTCCCATTATCATTATAGTTTTGCCTTGTTGCTGGAGCGTATCTATGGCATGTTCATATTGCGATAAATTATACCCCAGTTCCTCAAACAATTGCAGATTCCCAATGTAAACAGTCTTTCCATCGATATCCGCTTGAGCGCCGCGGCCAACCAATGTTCTTGCATTTGATACGGGCTTTAGTTCAAAGCCTTTTGCTTTCTCTACAATGGCTACTGCGAGAGGATGATCGGATAGTTTTTCGACCGATGCAGCTATAGTCAAAAATTCCTGCTCAGTAGTACCGCCCATCGGAACTATGTCGGTAACAATCGGACGACCGTAGGTTAGCGTTCCTGTTTTGTCAAAAGCAATGGATTGAATTGTGCCCATCTGCTCTAAATAAGCGCCGCCTTTAATCAGCACACCGTTTCTCGATGAATTGCCAATGGCAGATACAATGGAGACAGGCGTTGAAATTACAAGAGCGCAGGGGCATGATATGACTAGAAGAACAAGCCCTTTATAAAACCAAGCTATAAATGGCTGCCCGAAGAACAACCAGGGAATAACCATGATACCAACAGCGGCAATCAATACTGCTGGAGTGTAATACCTTGAAAAGACATCCACAAACTGCTGTGAAGGTGCTCTCTGTGCCTGCGCCTCTTCTACCAGATGCATTATTTTGGCAAGAGTAGAGTCTGCGGCTATCTTAGTGACTTCAACTTCCAGTGCGTCATTCCCATTAACAGTACCGGCATAGACTGCATCGCCGACGTTTTTTTCAACAGGGAGAGATTCGCCAGTAATGGTAGCTTGGTTTACTGCAGACGTACCCGCTTTAACAATACCATCCATCGCTATTCGCTCGCCAGGCTTTACTATGATAATGTCACCTATGACAATCTCATCAACGGGCATTTTTTGCTCTTGCTCACCCCTGAGGACCAATGCCTCTGGAGGGGCTAACTCCATCAATGCTCGAATGGATCGTCGGGTTTTATCCATTGTATAGGTTTGCAGAATATTCCCGAACGAGAAAAGAAACGCTACTGCAGCGCCCTCGCCCCATTCACCAATAACTAAAGCTCCTATTACTGCTACAGTCATAAGAAAGTTCATGTCAAAACTCAGGGATCTCAAACCATAGAAAGCGCTCTTGGCAGCATGATAACCGCCAATAACCGCTGTAGCGATATATAAAGGTATAACCACATTGTTACTTGCCCCAAACCAATCCATCACAGTTGCAAATATAAGAATTATACCAGACACAACAGTCGCTTGAGTCCTCCTGTTAGTCCACCATGAAGTCTTATTTTCTACTGATCGACTAACCTTGCACTCTCGTTCAGCATTATAACCCGCCTGTTGCACAACCTTAACGATATCTATCTCGTTGATAGTATGCTCTATGGTTAGTTTTCCTGCGGCGAACTCGACATGTGCGGCACGAACGCCTGGCATGGAGAGAAGCCTTCTCTCCAACTTTGCTGCACAGTCTGCGCAATCAAGGCCAGAGATATGAAAGACAGTCTTATGGATGATGTTATTCGTAACCATGTTAGCTCTATCCCTGCAATCATCACAACAGCCACAGCCAGCTATTACAAATGATTCTTTCGTCCCCTGAGCCTTGTCGGAGCAACATCCGCAGGTTGGGACCGTCTTGGTTTCTGTGACTTCGCCAATCATTTTTTTACTCCTAAGATCCAGCAGTTCCAGCTTTCCGTGCGCTGAATTCTTTGCCTCAACCCCTTTTATAAACGGCCTTCCTCGCCGATGACATCTGAGTATCTGTGAATACTTGTAGGCTGTAAAGAAACCTATTCCGCTAATACACTGGACAGATGCTGCGAATGGTGTTAGGTTGATAAATCAATGATCCGAACATAGTTAGGCAAAAAAGATAATCCTAATGTGATTCAACTATCTTATTTAAACCGATCATCCTTAGGGATTATGATATTGCTACCTAAATACACATAGGGCTCTATCAGAGCCAGGATATGAACGAAACAGCTGGCGTCCATAAATCCTCTATATTTAACCATTCCTCATATCGGCTTTGATAATCGTGAGAAGACAGCTGCAATGGGCTGTTGATAGAACCGCCTTGGCCAATCTGCCAGGCCAAGGCTCACCTCTTTATTGTTTGGTTAATAAATCAGCAGTATGAACGCGATTGGCATAAAAAAAGTGTCACGAAAAAAGGATGCTTATGCTTTCAACAACTTGAAACACTGGCAGTCAAAAACACCCCTTGCGCTCTTACCGTAGCTGATCCTATCATAGTATGGCATGTCGTCCCAACCGCCTGAACAACATGGCAGCCAGTCCTCTTCCTTTTCCTTCTCTTCTGAATACGTGTATAAAGTCATATTCTTCATGATATGAAACGTCCCTACATAGTCCTCATCTAATTCCATTGAGGGCTTCATCCATGCCTTCATTGCTGCGCCGAGGGCCGGAGGCTCTTCAGAATCGCTCTCTTCAGAGACTTCATCTACAGGAATCGCCGCCAGCTGAAGCGCTCCGAAGTGTGCACGGCCATTGATTAAGTCCTCATCCACACTCATAATGTTATAAGTATTATCGGATTGCGCATCAAGTGCTATATCCAGTCCGTGGGCATTGTCGATACTATGATGAAGAGAATTCAAACCATTTCGATTCTTTATCCAATCATCCTCCTTGAGCAGAGAATCGAAAGATACAGAATGAAAATTATAATATCCTGTGCCAATGCCCATAGCAGTCGGGCTGTAGGTCTCTCTGCCATCTTCTTTTATTTGGACGATGCTGGTCGTCTCTTCCTCATCAAGAATAACCTCGCCGTCCTCATCCAACGCTCCACCGATCCAGCTTTTATTCGTGTACGAACTCTCAGCATACATCTTCGAATCTTTATCTATACTGCCGCTTCCATGAGCGCTATGCTTGGCTTCGACGCCGTTGAACAGGCGTCCTTCAGTGCCAAGAGCATCGGGCATCAATGAGTATTTGTACATCGAAAAGAAGCCGGTTCCGCTTACACTTTGTTCCATATTGAAGACCAATTTCGCTTCATCTAAGGTCGTAGGATTTTCATATGCTATAGAATCGTCCTGTGAATCTGCATCTGCATTATCCATAGCTATGAGAGTAAAGATTAGCAGCAGTATAATACCTTTTTTCATATTAATCCCTCCTCCAAAGGCCAACTCTCGTGGATTATACATGGATAGATAATGCACATATTATTAGGTTGATTAATCATTGATCCTAATGAAGTTAGGTATCATAAGGAGATTTGAGCATTTTTAGGAAAACCTGATCGCATTTATCCTCTCTGCTGGCAAAGAGGGCATGGTCAGACAGCTTCTGATGATCACTCTCTTTTGAGCTATGCGGAACATGTCTTCCAAAAATCCCTTTATTCTGGAACGAGGATCTCGACCCTTCCCGAAATGGTTTCATGGAGACCCTACTAATTCAATTCGGTTATTTTAGTCAATCCAATCATCTTTAGGGATTACAATATTGCCACCTAAAGGATCATAGTGAGCTATATCAGAGCCTAGAGATGGAGGGAAACGGCTGACCTCGGCTTCCTCTTCAATCAATCCTTTCCCTCCACCTTCAGCTTTGATAGGAGTGTGTTGGAGTTGGTACTGCGCTCACGTGGCAATTCAATTGAATCGAGATTCAGAAAATACCTTGAACAGATCGGCGTTGATCTTGATGGCAGCATTCTCGACATAGCCTGCGGTCCTGTTTCGTTAGGTTGCATTTACGATAATGTTCATGGACACGATAATTCTCCCAAAATCGTTCACTATCTTAGGGAAAGAGGGATCTCTGCCAGGCAGGCGGATATCACCCAGCTTGATTATCCCTCAAAGAGCTTCCGCTATGTGGTCACCTTCAATCCTCCTATGAAGCCTTTCCGCAGAGAAGGTGATTTTCACTCGGGGATTAAGAGATTCGTGGAAGATATGCTCCGCATAGCTCAAAAGAGAGTGATCATCAGAAGTGGCCTGATCATGGCTTTTCTGCCCTTTGAATATAACCATATCATAGAGAAAAAAGGGAGGAACTTCGTAGTGTACAAGGCCGAGTGCTATTGATGAAATCAATCAAAGATCGTAATAAAATGATACATCCTTTAAATATTCTAATAGCTGATGACGACTCAATTAACCAGTTGGTTGTCCAGAGAATGCTAAAGAAGCTTGGCATCGCGACAGATGTTGTGTCCAATGGTCTAGAGGCTGTTTCAGCCTTGGAAGAGCAGTCCTACGATATAGTACTGATGGATATCCAAATGCCCAAGATGAATGGAATTGAAGCTACCAAGATCATTCGCGAACGTTGGCCTCAGAGACCAAAGATCATAGTCATCTCCGACTGCGCCCCAAATCTATATAGAGACATCTGCTTTGATGCAGGAGCAACCGATTTCCTATCCAAGCCGATAAAGATTAAAGAGATATGCACTGCCATTGAGCGCAATATGTCTGAAAAATCTCATCAACAATAACGGGTTGTGCATCCAAATAAAAGAAATAGTATGACATAGGGTATAAAGACATCATGGATGTCTGAAATCATAGTTTTTAGCATACGCATTTATAATAGGAACTATTTATTATAAATCTCTCAATCCAGGGTTTCGCGTAACTTAAGCTTCCTGCGAACTCATACCGGGCTTGGATTATTTCATTATCGGCCTTATTTAACTTCTCATGTCATACAAGGCTATGTTATCTTCCTCGTTATCGGCAGATCCTTATTTCTAAGCTCATTATAATCTCCAGTCAGAAGGCTATACTCTGAAGAACTGTTGAAGAGCCATCCGTTATTCGGCGTATACCATCCGATCGACTGTGATGATTCATATGCCTGGCCCAGATGCTTGGAGTAGTTATCGAGCGACTCTACAGGTATCCATCCGCCGCTATCATGGTATACATACCGTTCATAATTCTCGCCGTTGTACTTTTTCTCCGGCACAATAACCCAGACATGGCCTGAGAAATCCTTGGCATTTTTATCCTTACGCCCTATGGCGATCTCGTTGCTGTATATTAGCCTTGCATCAAAGCCATTCTGCCTTAGTATATACCATGTGATCTGAGAGCTATTGGTGCAATCAAAATCGCCCATTTTGTATTTCTTATCATACACATACTCATTCAAGACGCCCTGCACAGACTTCAGGAACGTCTGATTCTTGCAGATCGGCAAATCGGAAACGACGAGGCCGGGCCCCGATACTTCCGATATATGCAACATGAAAGGCTGCCAGTTCTGATCCTTGTATTCTTCAAGGACGTTTATATCTCCATGCGCCAGTGTCAGGCTCATCAGGAATACAAATGCAGTAAAAGCTACTATAATGCGCCTCATAGTGTTCACCAAAGGTTGCTAAGCAGAAGTTCCAATCAGCGGAAATATCTCGATATAATACATTGCCCTTACCTATCAAGCGGAGCCAAACAAGAGCTGCCTGATAATATTATCCTCCTAAATCAATAGTTTTGATACTATCTAGGCAATATATATTTCTTTTGCTTTTATACAATCAGGATTTTTTAACTATTGGAATAAATTATCTCTCTCTGTATATTTGCCTAAAAACGCGAAGCATGGAGTGACATCTTAGCGAAATAACTTCATATATGATTACACCGCTTAGCCTAGTTCTTCAATATGTCTCAATTTTAACCATATTTTTGGGATATATAGATCCATCTAGCCATAAATATCCTTATGCTGAATAAATCATCCTTAGCTTATTAGATTGATGACGGAAATATAGGCATAGCAGACATGGCTGGAATGTGGAGCACCAGTAATCTGAGCTATATTGATGCGAAAGATGAAAGTAAGTATAAGTTTTGATTTTCCATAAATTCCATATAATTTATTAAATTATCAATTCTAATTATGATGATTTAATCTGTGATTAGAGACCAGTACAGCAGATGATGATAAAAACTAGTAAAGAACATATGAGAATGATAGGAAAATGATAAAGGATAAAGAGATGCTTGGGATCCGCCTGCTGTTAATCTTTTTCCCAATTGCACTATTTGCGAAGCTTGCAGAATGGAATGGCCTCACGATCTTCGCAGCATCTGCACTGGCGATAGTCCCACTGGCAGGCATCCTCGGAGAGGCAACCAATGATCTGGCGAAGAAGACTGGCCCGCGCATAGGAGGGCTATTGAATGCTAGCCTTGGAAATGCCGCCGAGCTGATCATAACTCTCGTTGCCATCCGGGCGGCTGAGATTGAGCTGGCCAGAGCATCCATTACCGGCTCGATCCTGGGGAACCTGCTGTTTGTCCTTGGATTCAGCATGTTTTTGGGCGGAATAAAAAACGGCATACAAAAATTTGAGCGTCATACTGCCAGCATTGATTCAACTATGACAATTCTGGTAGTAATTGCTATCAGTGTGCCATCACTTTTCAGCCATTATATTGAGCCCAACCGTCTTGGAGTTGAAGAGCTTAGCCTGACAACTGCAGGAGCGATGATGGCACTTTATCTTCTTTCAATCGTCTATACTTTGAGGTCAAAAAGTGATAGAGAATCCGAAGCAGGCACTGGCATCAATATAGATAAAACAGAACCTGCAGAATCACCGGGAAGCCTGCGAAAGATAATCTTACTTATGGCATTCGCCACAATCGGCATCGCAATAATGAGTGAACTTCTTGTAGGATCGGTTGAAGTGGCCACAAAAGCTTTAGGCTTGACTAAGTTCTTTATAGGAATTATTATCGTCCCTATCATCGGCAATGTTTCCGAGCACCTTATCTCTGTACAAGCTGCCAGACGGAATCAGATGGATTTGAGCTTATCCATAGCACTCGGCTCGAGCCTTCAGATAGCCCTTTTTGTTACGCCTTTGATTGTATTCATCTCTTTGTTATTAAGAAACCCCTTGACTCTGGAGTTTAATAACCTGGAGCTAATTGCGCTGACGGGAGCATCATTTATTTCAGCCCTGGTATCATTAGACGGCGAATCCAACTGGCTGGAGGGGGCGATGCTGATTGTTGTGTATGGTATTTTGGGACTTGCGTTTTTCTTCCTGCCGAGCTCAGTGATCTAGTCGGAGATAGATCATGACTGAAGAAACAGAATACTATTAGTTTCGCTCTGCGCTGCCAGAGCTTAAATACAGTCGTGCCATTTCGCTATATAATGGCACTTTTAAGACGAGCAAGGTTTTGCAGCTGGAAAATTGGGACCAGAACAGCCTGTCCGGTTTTAGTCGATAATCTCCCATCTGATAAATTAGATCGTATCTGGAGCGAGATCAGCCGTATCAATTTTGCTGCCCACAAGGATGCCTATAGAGAAGCTCATAAGGGCGATAAAAGCGATGAAAATCAAAAAATTATTAGACATGAGCAAGTTCCGAAACGTCGCAATTCAAACATTAAAAAGTCAGCAATAACAATATTATGTATATCATTTTAATGCTATCACACTCATTGCCTATTTAATTAACAATAGCTTCTGACCGACTTTCTATACCCAGGATTTTGCATGGCGTGATGCTCTGGGCTTCAGGTAATCCTTTTCCTCGAGCTTTGACGACTGTATAGCCAGCTCAAGCTCCTTAATATTTACAGGTTTAGTTAGATAATCATTCATGCCGGTATTGATGCAGGTCTCTCTATCATATATGGAAGCAAAGGCAGTGACTGCGATTATATATGGATGTTCCTTGTCAGCCGAGTTTTCACGTATGATTCTTGCTGCTCTGAGGCCATCCAGTATAGGCATTTGAAGATCCATGAGCACCAGATCATAAGATTGTCTTTCCAGAGCCTCTATGGCCTCCTTGCCATTGGTTGCTGTGTCGGCCGTATATCCCAAACGGCTTAACATCAAAAGCAAGATCTTTCGATTTACTGCACTATCATCAACAACCAGAATGCGCAAGTCAGGTGTACTATAAGCATCAGTCACTTCTAGCACCTTCTATCTATTAAGTTACTACTAATTATTTTTAAATATTTCGTCCAGCTTTTCAGAATCTCAAGGGAGTTAAGAACTTCGGACGCATGAAGTTTTATATACCAAAAGGCCCTCTTATGCCAATTCGATACAATTGGCCGGAGTTCATGGGGAGCTGATTTACCGTATGTTTGCCGAATTAATCTTGGATGAGGTAGGTATGGTCGATGGCTGCTGCTATGGGATAAATATTGAGGTCAGGACCCATGTGGATGGCTGAGAATTCTATCGACCTTTATGGAATTGAGAACTGGGGCAACGGCTATTTTTCGGTTAATGATAAAGGCAATATTATCATAATACCAAATAAAAAGATAACCCAAAGCGTAGATGTGACGGATCTGATAGAGGAGATAGAGGATGCCAAAGACCTCGAGTTTCCAGTCCTTTTGCGCTTTCCACAGATACTTGAAGATAGAATAAACGAAATAACAGGTTCCTTCGCCAATGCAATTAAGGAATTCAACTACGGCTGTGAATACCAGCCGATATTTCCTATGAAGGTGAACCAGAGGAAGGAAGTCATAGAATATATATTGAAATACGGCGCAAAATACAATATCGGCCTTGAGGTTGGGACAAAGGCAGAGCTTCTGGCTGCGCTTTCCCTTGGACCTTCCAAGGATGCCCTCATAGTATGCAATGGATATAAGGATGCAGACTACCTGCGCCTTGCGCTGAGCATTCACAATGTTAACAATATAATAATAGTAGTTGATCTTTTTGAGGAGATTCACGATATCCTGAGATTTGCCAAAGAGATGGGCATAACACCAAGGATCGGAATGCGTGTAAAGCTTTTTTCACGCGGTGCCGGCAGATGGGTTGAATCAGGCGGCGAATCCGCAAAGTTTGGCCTTTCGACGAGCGAGTGCCTCGAGCTTATGAGGATTTTGAGGGAGAAGGGCCTCATGGATAGCCTGAAGATGATTCATTTCCATATCGGCTCTCAGATTACGGATATTCGCATGATCAAGAGTGCCATGAATGAGGCTGCGAGGATTTATGCCAAGGTCAGGAAGGTAGCAGATATCAGGTATCTCAACATCGGCGGGGGACTTTCGGTCGATTACAATGGCTCGAATACCGCTACCCCATCAAGCTCAAACTATTCGCTTCAAGAGTATGCGAACGATGCCATCTACACAATCCAGAAGATATGCGAAGAGGAGAATGTTCCCTGTCCAACAATACTCTCAGAGAGCGGCAGGGCAATCGCCGCATACCATAGCATGCTGATCTTCAAGATCATAGGCAAAAAGAACTCCAAAGATACATTTCTCAGACCTCCCGATCCCGAGGATCCTATACAAATAGATGATCTTTGCAGCGCCTTCAAGGAAATAAATATAGATAACTACAAAGAGCACTATCATGATGCTCTTCAGTATAGAGATGACCTTTATAACGCCTTTAACCTTGGAAACATCGGCCTTGAAGAAAGGGCCAAAGGCGAGACGCTGTTCTGGATGGTCTGCAAAAAGGCAGTGCTATATGCGAAGCAAGCCGAGGATGAGTCTGAGGAGTTTCACGAGCTGAAAAGGTTGGTAAGCCAGAAGTATATCGGCAATTTCTCGCTTTTCCAATCTGTGCCTGATATGTGGGGCGTGGAGCAGATATTTCCAACGATACCGCTTCATCGCCTGAACGAGATGCCCTGCGAGCACGGAACAATAGTCGATTTGACATGCGACTCGGATGGGGAGATCAAGCGATATGCGGGCGATAGCGAGGGGCGTGAGTACCTGGATATGCACAATCTAATAGAAAATGAAGATTATTACATCGGGATCTTCCTGCTGGGTGCATATCAGGATACTCTTGGAGACTTCCATAATCTTCTTGGCTCTGCCAATGAAGTCCATGTAATGGTTGATGAGGGAGATTGGTGGATCTGCCAGAAGGTGGAGGGAGATACATGCAGGAAGCTGCTTGATTTCTTCAATTATGAGACAAAGGATTATATCTGGGAGATCATGGACAGATGCGTTGAAAAGAAGCAGTGCATTGATAAAAAGGAGCTTGAACAAGTCGAATCTCAGCTCAATAAGACCTTGAAGGGGTATACATACTTTATTACCAGGCCCAATGGCCATACCAAAAGCAAAGAAATAGATAAATGCGGCATCCCACAAAAACCTTGAGCGCTAATATCCAGCGCTTAATCTCTTTTCTCAGAGACGTATATTCATTCTTTGCAATGCCGTCCATAAAATAGAACCATTATAATATAATGTTTGTTTCAATATAAATTCGACAGTACCAAAAGTTTTATAAAGTTCTAAAATACTTAACCCCGTGGGGGGACAATGCTAAAGCGGCAAGACCTGCTGGATAAGGTCAAGATAGTATCCTTAAGGAGGGCAGCTATCCTAGCCATTTTAATTATGCTTGTCAGCCTGGTTGTATTGGTCTTCATCAAGGACATAGAGATGCTGCTCTCCATTTTAGCCGGATCCATAGCCATCATGATTGGGCTAGCATTTATACGACAAAAGGTGACTTTGGACGAGAGCAATCAGCTGCTCGAAACAACCATATCACAGATGGAAAAATTTAATCTGGCTGAGGAAGCGCTTCGGAAGAGCGAAGATCGCTACCATTCTGTTGTGGGGCAGGCTTCGGATATAATTTTTCTTTACGATCTGGAGACAAAGAATATTCTGGAAGGAAATCTTGCGTTTCAAAGACTTCTGGGATATTCCCTTGAAGATATCGCAGAGCTGAGCATCTATGATATTGTGGCCCACGATAGATCCAGCATCGACAGCAACATCGAGAAGATAAAAGAAAAAAAGCAATGCTATATAGGACGAAGATACTACCGGAAGAAAGATGGCTCTCTGCTGGAGGTGGAGGTATATGTCAATCTCATCTCCATTAAACAAAAGAGCATTCTCTGCTCAATGGCCAGGGATGTCACTGAACGGAAGCAAGCTGAGGAAGCCTTACGTAAATCGGAGCAGGAGAAGACTGCGATTCTGGATGGCCTGAAGACTGTATCTGTCGAATACCTCGATCCACAGATGCAGATCATCTGGCTGAACAATGCTGTTCAGAAGCACCTCGGCCTTTCTGAGGCAGGAATAAAGGGGAAGAGCTGCTTTAAGATCATTCAGGGGATTGAATCGCCCTGCCCCGGCTGCACAGCCTTGAAGGCCCTTCAAACTGCGCATCCACAGGAAGGCGAGCTGGTTACTCCTGATGGAAAGGTCTGGATATCTCACAGCAACGTCATAAAGGATACAGATGGAAACGTGACAGGGGTAGTACATGTTGCCGTAAACATAACTGAGCGCAAAATGACTGAAAAAGCCTTACGAGATTCAGAGAGCAAACTGGCATCCATCATTGAGTTTCTCCCTGATGCAACTTTTGTCATAGATAGCGAGAGGAAGATAATCGCCTGGAATCATGCCATAGAAGAGATGACCGGAGTCAATAAAGATGATATGCTCGGCAAAGGAGACTACGAGTATGCTTTGCCATTCTACGGCGAGAGGAGGCCTATACTGGTAGATCTGGCGCTCGAACCCCAATACGAGATTGAGAAAACGTATTCTGATATAAAGTCGATCGATAACACCCTAGTGGGATATTCATTCACACCCAAAATGAGAGGTACTGGCGCGTATCTTTGGGGTGTAGCTTCCCCAATGTATGACTCCCAGGGAAAGATCGTTGGAGCAATCGAGTCCATTAGGGACATCACTGAACAAAAGAGAATGGAGAAAGCCTTGCAGGAGTCGAAGGACTATTTGGACAAGATCATCAACTCAATTGGCGACCCATTGTTTGTCAAGGATAGAGGGCATAGGGTAATCCTGGCAAATGATGCAGCCTGCAAGCTTTGGGGGCGACCGAGGGATGAGATTCTGGGAAAGACTGCATATGAGCTCTTTCCATCTAAAGAGATAGCCGATACCTCCTGGAAAAAGGATGAGGAGGTTTTCACGACCGGAACAGAGATCACAAACGAGGAGACTAATACATATGCGGATAAGACCCTTACCGTTCTAGTCAAGAAGACTCCTTATACGGATAATACGGGAAACCAGTTCTTGGTGGGAATAACCAGGGACATTACAGATAGAAAGCTGGCTGAGGACAGGATCATAGCCTCTCTCCAGGAGAAGGAAATCCTGCTCAAAGAGATTCATCACAGAGTCAAGAATAATCTCCAGATTATATCCGCGCTTCTTAACCTTCAGTCATCGAATCTCACTGATGAGAATATCATTAAAATCTTCAGGGATAGCCAGAACCGTATCAAATCAATGGCTCTGATCCATGAGAACCTTTACAGGTCCAAAGATTTGGGAAAAGTGGATTTCAATGAGTACATAAAACAGCTGGTCTTCAATTTATCTCAATCATATGGAGATATTTCACGCAAGATCGATTTCAAAGTAAATTCTGAAAACGTTTATTTGAATATAAACACAGCTATTCCCTGCGGCATGATCATAAACGAGCTTGTCTCCAACTCCCTCAAATATGCTTTTCCGGACTGGAGAGTTGGTGAGATCTGCATAGATCTCAGTTCCTATGACGGCGGCTATAAGCTGGTTATAAGCGATAACGGAATAGGGATCAAAGGAGATCTGAATATCAAGGAATCGAAAACTTTAGGATTCCGACTGATAGATACGTTAGTCAGGCAGATCGATGGCAAGATGAGCCTCGATACTACCATTGGGACCAGATGTGAAATTCATTTCAAAGGGCTAAAATGAGGGATTGAAATGGCAAATGCAAACATCTTGATAGTAGAGGATGAAGGAATACTGGCAATCGAACTTAAGGACAGGCTTGAAAAGATTAGTTATAATGTGCCTGCCACAGCCTCTTCGGGCGAGGAGGCCATTGAGCTCGCATCCAAATATAAGCCAGACCTGATCCTGATGGATATAGTGTTGAAGGGAGATATGGATGGCATAGAGGCCGCCAGCAAAATTCGCAGCAACCTTAAAGTTCCCATCATTTATCTGACCGCTTATGCCGATAATGATACAGTGAAGAGGGCAAAGATAACGGAGCCTTTTGGATATCTTGTCAAGCCCTATAACGATAAAGAGCTACAGGTAGCCTTGGAAATGGCCCTTTACAGACATGAGATGGATCAGCTTAGGGAGAGCCATCACTGGCTGGAGACTGTCCTCCGAAGCATGAGCGATTGCGTGATAGCTACAGATAATGATGGACATATTACTTTTGTGAATCCATCAGCCGAGAGGCTCACCGGCCTGAAGCATGATGATGCTATCGGGCTAAGCCTGGATGATGCCGTCAAGATCATCGATGGAGAAACCTGGACGCGAGTGAACGGCCTTGTCGGCACAGCTCTGGCCGGGAATGCCGCTGTAGCCTCTACAGGATACAAATTGCTGAGCCGGGCAGATGGAAAGGATGTGCTTGTAGATTATGTGGCATCTCCCATAGAAGATGTTCAGGGACTCGTGATGGGCGTTGTTCTGATACTCAAAGACCTGACATCACAAAGGGAGGCTGAAATTGAGTCAAGGATCAGAGAGACTGCAATGGCATCGTCCATTAATGCCCTCTGCATAACTGATCTGAATGGAACTATCAAGCATGCCAATGCTCCTTTCTATGACCTTTGGGGATACAGAGCCGAAGAGGTCATCGGCAGATCGGCCGCCGATATCTATCAGATGGACGCAAAGGTCTCCGAGATTGAGTCTGCTCTGAGCGAAAAAGGCAAATGGTCCGGAGAGACTGTCGCGATAAGAAAAGACGATACAGAGTTCTTCGCGAGGCTATCTATCAATAATATCTGCGATAGGTTGGGCAGGCCCGTTTACATAGCTTACTCATTCATCGATATCACAAATCTGAAAAGAGCTCAAGAGGAGCTCAAGAAATATATTTCCAGGCTCCAGAGAACTGATGTCAAGACTGACGAGCTTGCTGAGGAGTTGTCAAGGGATTTCAAGCTGAGCTATGAGATGATGCTGAAGCTTTACTCCCTAATTTCAAAGGAGATCGCATTCAAAGATGATGAAGTTGCAAAATGCCTTGCCGAAACTAAAGAGGCAATCGATAAGGTCGGCAATCTGATCGAAGAGATGGAACTCTGCAGCCTGCCATATTCCTTATATATATCCTTGATAGCGCTCTATCAGCTAGAAGTTGAGGATTTCGGTAAAAAGATTGAGGCCTAATTAACGATAATGGGACTTGAATATCGATACTCTCTCCAAAAAATCGGTGACTATGAGGCGGGATAAGCTCAAAATATTGGTGGGCATACTGGAGATCTGCGACGGCGATGGAGCCAATAAGACCAAGATAGTTTATGGGTCAAATATAAACTTCAAGGTTGCAGATGTTTATCTTGATATGCTGATAAAAGAGAATCTTATGGAGGTAATTGCTCCTGGGCCGAGAGAGGTATACCATACTACGGCAAAGGGCAAAGAGCTGATCGAGAATATCAAGGATATTTACGATCGAATAGAGAAGTATACTCTTGAGTAGATCGATAAGGATCAGCGAAGATTTGAGATGCCGATACAAATTGTCAACGGCCTTTTTGGAATGGATTTACTTCCGCGGGTGTATCAAGCAGTATGGAGATCAAAGAAGATCGCTATCCGACCATCAGTTCAAGCTGGCAGCCTCCAAGGATCCTTCGGCCTCAACAGCACTGGCGCTATGCAGGATTCTGGAGATAGATTGGATTCCCTGCTATAGCTGTTCAGGCGCGGAAGAGGGATAAATCTTTTTAAAATCTGGTATAAATGACGGCTCGAAAAGATATGCTGGCGCTGCCTGGTATTGCCGGCGGCATATTCGCTCTTCTTATAGGCACCATTATATTCCTGTTCTCAATGCCCTCGTTTGGCAGGCATGGAGCGATTGCTCCGTCCCCGGCGGCAGGTGGTCTGCTGTATATTTTGATGGGGCTGATTGGGCTCACTGGAGTCGCTCTGCAAGCCAAGGCTGAGAGGACCGTAAGGATGCTGGCGATCATCAGCGGCGCAGTAGCTCTTGCCGGAATAGTGCTCTTCATCTTATTCAGTGAATGGACTGCCCTTGCAGTTGTTATAATATCGGCAATGGTAACGTATTTTGCCGCAAGCTCCCATCGAGGAGAAATTCTGTTGCTTTTTGTCGCCATCTCTGGATTTTTCATCGGCCAAGAAGCGATGGTTTTTCTGCTCAGCGGCTGGAAGACCTGGGCAATCCAGGGAGTGCTTTTTGTCTCCGCCGCAGCGCTCAATATATTCGCATGCCGCCGATACAAACTGCCCCTGTTGAGCAATGAGGATAGCTGTGCCAGGAGTAAAGGATTTATCCTATACTCGATTCTTAGCCTCGTCGTTTTGGCATTCCTTATCTTTCTGCTAATTAGCTATCCCGATGAGCGTGCGGCATCAGCGATCTATTTCTCAGAGGCAAGGATTGAAGAAGGCATTGGCATGTACAATGCAGCATCAGAGATCTATGATAGGCTTATCGAGATGAATCAATCGAGTGCAGCCGCCTGGCAGGGAAAAGGTCGAGCGCTTATGGCTCTGGGCAAGGCTGTGGAAGCACAGGACGCCTACGACAGAGCCATGGAGCTGAATCATAGTGCTGATGTGCCATTCTTTGGAAAAGGCTCAAACGGCTCCCTATCCCCGATATCATCAAGTAGCTGCGATTGTGAAGCAGGGATAACGAAGCGCCCTGAAAAAATCCAGAGCTATCGAGAAGATCCATCCATCGATAAATTCGAGGCATCGATAGTTTCGCCGGGGGATATCCAGGCGTTCCCTCGTGGAGAGAGAATAAACTTCACCGGCTCGGCACTCAATGGAAAGCCCCCATTCAGATACTTCTGGAAGTCAAGCATCGACGGCCTCTTAGGAAATACTGCCAAATTTGTTAAGAACGATCTATCTCCTGGAATGCATAATATTACTCTTACTATCATAGATAGCAATTCAACTATTGCGAGCACAAACATAGATATCGGAATTGCAGAGCCGTCAGTCTGCGGAAACGTCAACCCGCGGCCCAAATATTACCCGATAGATACGCCGTGTACCGATATTTGGCCCAACGCAACAGGCAACTGTGCGAGCTTTGAGGTATGTCACCCCGAGCTTGATTACATCGTTGAAGATGCAGTGAACTGCTGCGACGGCTCACCCATCCCTGGTCAGGCATGCTCCTATGCCTGCGCCAACTCAGGGGGCGATAAAAAGAAGTGCCGCGGGCTCTATATTATCAAGGCATTTGGACCGGAGGCCAAGTACATGAGCGGCTATGCCCTATTCAAATCCTGCTGCTCAGGCTATCCAGAGTGTACAAGGACATGTGGCTTATCCCTTACAGGCACATGTGCCTTTGATGACGGCCTTAACGGAAATGTGAAAAACCTGTCCTGTAACCCCAATTTATCTGGTATCGATGCCTGGAAGTCGGATAAGAATATGAGCCTGAACAGTGGAACAATTGGGCTCCTGCCGACTCATGCGACAGTAAATGTGCTTCATACGGGCGTTTGCGAAGATTATTCTGCCGCAGTAACTACCATCCTCAGGAAAGCGGGATATTCAAAGACGGAGGCCTTCACTGCAGCGACTGGCAGCTACCAGCTTCCCCTGCTTGGGGAGCATCCCGGACACGGATATGGGCTTGTCCTTCTTCCAGGCGATAACAAATACCATTTTGTCGATACTACAGGGAACGGAGAGGGCATAAATCTTAGCGGGTTACCTGAATATTTCTGGTTTACAGGATGCTTTTTGGGAATGCCGGTAAGGATAAAGGTCTTCGACTGGTGGGTCGAGTACTGCAATATGACAGGAGAGTATGCATTCAACGATGCAGGTTATTTCACATCGCCGCCAAGCTCATGCATGACAGGATGCCAGAGCCGCTAATATTATTATGGGTATTCAAAAAGATCTAAACTCCGGGCAGATGCCCGAAGCAACCACTGCGGAGATCCCCGGCCTCTCCAGCTCTTCTCGGAGAATCCTTTCGATCTCATCGTCAGAGGATGGAAGCTCAAGTCTGATCGTCGGCACAATTGCCTCCAACAGTTTTGTCAGATCCGGTGTCCTTTGGCCGCCTGTAGTCGCAGCAGTATCATTTTTGAGAAGCACCATGAGCAATTCCCGTCTGCCCCATACTGCATTTACAAGTCCCTGAATTCCCGAATGGGCAAAGGCAAAATCCCCAATGACTGCGATGCCCTTTTTCTTAAAGCCTGATGCCACGCCTATTGAGGATCCAAGGCCGTAGACGACATCCACAGACTTATACGGCTCACGTGTGGCACGAATGGCACAGCCCGCATCCCCGGCTACTGCAGCGCCCAATTTTCCAAGGGCTTTGAATAGGGATATATATGGACAATCATCGCAAACTCCTGTAAACCCTCGCCCGGCCGCAGTCTCATAATCAGGCGGACTAGGAATGATCTGTTGATCTACTGTCTCAAACGCCTTATAAATATCCTCTTTTTCCAATATGCCGAACGGCAGATGGTAAGTTAGCTTTCCTCGAATCTTCGGGCTCATCCTGAGCTGCGATTCAATGACCGGCTCAGGCTCTTCAGCCACAAGAACAACGCGATGCGCATCTATGAAGCCCCGGATAAGCTTCCAGGGCAGGGGGTATGTATAGCCGACTGCTAAAAGAGATACACCAAGATCCTCCGAAAGCGTTATAGGATAACCGCTGGCTATGATCCCAATGTCGCCTGAAATCCGCATATGGTTAAGAGAACTCGATTCAGATGCAGACTCTGCCAGGGGCAAAATCTCGCTTTGATGCCTCTGGTGTCTTCCTCTGGCAGTGATATCCCAGATGCTTCTATCAAATGTCTGGCAGGATGTTTTCAACGCTACAGCCTGAACAAGCGTATCGGACGCTAAAACCCTTGGAGTGATTCGAATGATGACAGGAACCCTCAGACTTTCGGAGAGCGTATAAGCTTCTAGGATCGAGCTGTAAAGTGATTCAGAATCTCCTGGATCAAGCACAGGCAGCTCTGCCAGCGAGCCAAAATATCTGCTGTCCATCTCCGCCTGCGAACCTTTAGGTCCGAGATCATCTCCAACCAATACCACTATTCCAGCACCGATTGAATGAGTGGCCGAAATAACAAGGGGATCTGCCAGAACGTTCATTCCGACCTGCTTCACTACGGCCATTGAGCGCATGCCCGTAGCCGAGGCGCCGAGACAGATCTCCAGAGCTACCTTTTCGTTTACTGAAATCTCTGCGCCTAAATCCTCTGCCAGCTCAGTTATCGGATATCCCGGGACGTAAGGGATAACCTCTATCCCGGCATTTTTTACAGCTATCCTGACTGCATCCGAGCCTTTCATCCCATCCCAGGAATTATCGATTCATCGGGCCTTGCATAAAAGGGCAGTGCGGCCACCGCTCCAATCGCTCCCTGTCCATCGAGCACTATCTCAACGCCGGCGTTTTGAGCCGCTGCAATCGCATCATCATAAGCCACGCGCTCGTTCTTACACCGCAGGCCGTAGGCAAGGAGTAAAGAAGGATCAAAGCCTCTATAGATCGCCATGCCGGTCTCGTCCGAGACTGAATACTTTTCGAGCAGCATCTTGAAGTCATTAATCATGCCCTCAGCCTTGCCCGGCAAACATGCAAATTCAACAGCAGTAGAAACGCAATTCTGCGTCTTTGTCGGAACAGGAAACAGCTGGATCAGAGAATGAGAGAGATATCGGGCATCATGGCTGTCCACTTTGGCTGCGATGTTGTGTATGAGAGACCATGTAGCCCCAACTGTTTTGGAATCAGTATTATCGACGCCGATTATAAGCCTCTCGCGTCTGGGCACAACAATTGTCCCTCTTGCGATCCTTCCCCCGCCGCTTTCTGTGATATCATAGCGCAGGATATCTCCTGCCTTTGCCCTGGAGAGCGTTGCGCCAACTCCGCCTCCGCCAAGACCAGAGTAGGTTATCTGTATCTCATTCTTATCGATAAGAACAGACTCTATGCCGGCGGACCTTTTCGACGAGATGAGGTCAAGGTCAATTGTGCCGGGACGGACAATATAGCGGAACCAATCACCCAGAGCCCTGGAGCTGACTATCAAAGGGCCCTTTGAATAATGGTACCTGGCCCAGGCCGACCCGCCGTAGCAGCTGGAATGCTCCAGGATCTCGGCAAGATCCCCGCCTTCATTTGCAATGGCATGTATCTGTCTGTAGACTACGACGTATGGATCTTCCAACTTTAAATTGGACACGGCTGTAAATATCCTGGCTATTCTGCTTTAATGCTTCCGCTCTTCATGTACTCACGCAGGACTACTGTAGCATAGCTTCCTGCCGGGAGGAAGAACTCGACTTCTGCACATTCGCCTTTTACATTAGCAGCAGGCGAGACGCGCAGCAGCGCAGCGCGCCTTGTGCCTTTTGATCCCAAATTCGTATTTTCAGGAACCCGGAATCCTTCCATGTCCACATTCTCCTCATTCAGCACAGCCCTTTCAATATTGCCTTCCCGTCCCTCTGCCAGAGTTGACTCATAGCCAACGAGCGGAAGTGTTACGTAAGCTCTTCCACGCCCGGCAAGCCTGTTTATGGCCTCGATATTATCTTCAGTGGCAGCCTGAATCCTGCTCAAGTCAGGCATATCTCCTTTGGAAAAACAGACAATATCCCCTTCTGTCGCCTTTTCTAACGGCAGGCCCAGGACAAGCCTGCGGCTAAGTATGCGATTGAATAGATACGATTGATAAGCATGTATGAAGAGCAGCCTCAGGTTGGGCGTCAGAACATTGAATGAGCCTGCGAAATCGCCGGGGTGCTCGACAAGGTAGTTGAGCATTGCAACTTCATATCTGAGGTAATCAGGGAATGTCCTCAGTGCCGCAGGTATATCTCTGCTTTCCCAGAGCTGCTGTCTTGCTTTGCGTGTCGTCTCCGGCTCTCCCGGAAACGGAAGGGCGATGTAGGTAAAGACTGCTCCCTCGATATCGCCTTTTGCCAGAGCCTCGCCCACCTTGTGTGTCACCGGCCTCACATCGCCAAACCTCTGGACTCCGAAATAATTGGGAATACCCCTTGCATTGATCTCATCTGTTATTTTTTCCATACGGCTTTTAGCATCGGCGCAGGTGAGCTTTTGGATATGGATCTTGAATCTATTTCCCAAGAGATCTCCAAGACCTACAGCCCTGTTTGTCTTTCCGAGAACTTTGATATTGATATCCGGAAGCGTTATCCTCTTCAGCTCAGATTCATCCAGATTCATTATGCTTATGCGCTGGCTGGTCACAGCTCGTTTATCCTTTGTCCCTGCCCATCCAAACCTCTTCTGGCTGATCCTCAATCGTCTCGCAAGCTCACGGATCAGATGATGCGTATCCCAATCTTTCTTCTCGATCTCCAGTACAAGGTACCGTCCGCCCTCATATTTCAGATCCTCATAGACCTCTTTTACCTGGAAATCAGCAGGATCGCTTCTGAGAATGCCTCCGCACCCTGGAGTATCAGTGACATAATATTCCATACCCAGTGCGCTGTCTTGCTCAGGTGCCGGTAACAATTATCCTCACAGAAGGCGCAGCTTTCCGGTGACCTTATCCATTTGCTTATTCGGAGCAGGCCCAATTCCAAGAGCAGTTACAGTCCCTGGAGGGATCTCAGTCAGGCCCGCATCCACAACAATGGCGCTTGGAATGCCCGCTCTCTCAGCATCTACTTTTAGCTTATAAAGATCCTGAACGCCCGGCACCCTGAGGACCACCTTTTTCTGGCCTTCAGCCTTCCAGGAAGATACCGCAGACTTATCGAATTTAGAAGCGCTCTCAAGGGCGAGCACCGCGGCATGGGCTACCTGAACTGCCAGCTTTCCAGGCGATAGCTTCAGATCGTCCCTGATAACAATGCATTGCTTGAACTCCATAGAAATGGCGCAAGAGAACTCCCGTCAACAGGACCGGAGAGAAACTTGTGCCTATTCACCTCCAAACTTATTTATACAAGAGAACATACATGAAGGCAATGCCAGAGCTAAGAAGCTATTGTATAAAATGATATGAAAGAGGCGTTATGCCTCTTTTGTTATCACCTTGACGCAGACTGGGCTTTTGGCAATGTTTCCCATCTTTGCTCCTATCAGGTATTCGAGACCTTTCTCGGCTGCTATATCCAGGATACGCTGTGTTACGACGCCGTCGAAGACCACGCCGTTCACATCCCCGTTCGGCTCCTTGAGCTCTCTTGCAAGATCCCGGACTGCAACCTCCTTCAAAATATTACGATTCTTGTCGAGCAATCTCGCGGAAAGCGTGCCGTCCAATTCCTCGACATGCTGCCTGAACCATTCCTTCGGAGGCTCAGGCTTGGCTGCATCCTGAGGAGCTTCTATTACTATCTCTTCTACATGTTCAGGCTCTCGAGCAGCGGGCTCATGGCGAACGATTTCGTGGCGAACGATTTCGTGGCGAACGATTTCGTGGGGAACTACCTTTCTCGGCGCAATTACCTCAGCGCGCTCTGCAACACTGCGAACTAAGAGGGGCTTCTCCCTGATCAGGCTCTTCCTTTTTGTTGTGATCTCATGCCTTTTCTTCGGCTGGCTTTTGATCTTATACTGATCCAAAACCTGCTCTACAGGTATCTTCTGTCGCAGCGCTCGGACAATCTCTTTTTGTGTCAGATCCTCGACACTCTTGCCTTCAGGTGCTCGTGCTACATAATCTATATCCGCCATCTGGAGAAGCTCCTTGATTATCAGCTCTCCTCCTCGATCGCCATCTGTAAAGGCAGTGACCACCTTTTTGGCACATAAATCGCCGATTGTTGGCGGGATATTTGTTCCACCGACAGCAACTGCGTTCTTTATTCCGTATTTCAGCAGGTTAAGAACATCTGCTCTTCCCTCAACAACAAGGATTGCATCAGAGTCGAGGACATTTGGACCTGCGGGAAGGTTATCCTTGCCGAGGTGGGTGATCTCCTCCACCCTGACCGACTGTTTTATCTCCTCTGTTATCTCTTCCGTTTCGAGGATATTCTCATCGAACATCTCGACAAGAATTCTTTTGGCCCTATCTATTACATACTTCCTTTTCGAGGCCCTGACATCCTCTATCTTGCTGACTCCGATGTGGGCTATGCACGGCCCGACACGATCTATTGTTTCAAGAGCAGCTGCCAGAATTGCAGTCTCGACTTTATCGAAGCTTGAGGGTATTGAAATGGTTCCGCTGGATTTGCCGCCGCTGGATGTTATCTGAACATCTATCCGGCCGAGTCTCCCTGTCTTTTGAAGATCTCTAAGATCAAGATCGCTTCCTAAAAGGCCCTCGGTTTGGCCGAAGATGGCGCCAACCACATCTGGCCGTTCCACTATCCCCTCCGCGGTTATATCTGCATAAATCACGTATTTAGTTGTATCAACATTTTGCATATAAGACACCTCTAATTTTAAAATAGTTAGATAAAAGTCGCACCAATTACCTGATTGGCATAGCTAACTGAGACAAGCTATACGGCCACCAATATTGTGGCACACGGCAGTCCTGCGGAAACTCGCAGGTATTTCAGTGAGCTGTGAATGATTGTGAATATGCGTTCATCTAACTATTCTAGTGTCCAGCTATCAGATTGATGGATATCATGATAGAACTTCCCTCAGATGAGCATTCTAATCCAACCTTTTACCTTTCCCATGTTTGTATCTCATCGCCCTCAGTTCCACTATCGGGCTTAATCATCATGTGATCAACTGCTCAAATGCCAGGCTTCTACCAATAGAAATTGCATGAAACTAGTTTAAGAACTTTGTGGTAGCATCCTCTGCTTGACGGATAGTTTAAGATATATAAAATTTATCCTACTACTACGAATCCATTCGGGGTCCGAATTACTAGAACCTCTTCTCCCGGCTCAACCTCGAAGTTCCTGGGCCTTGGCGCGAGGGCAGCTTTGTAGTTCTCAGGATCCATAATCTCCAGGACATCCTTATCTTTTGTAATTACTACAGCCTTCGCGGCATCAGCCCTGTTGCCCAGAATTGAAGCATCATCCACGTCCTCTTCGGTCAAACTGGTTCTGCGGAGATTCTCAAGCGATGCCACCAGCGTTCTTTTTCCTTCAAAGCCGGTAACCTCGAAGAGATTTCCCCGGAAGGATAATATATCGCCCTTCTTGACCTTTGGGAATCTCACGAGAATAGTAGTCCTGAATATATCTTTGCCATCCTTTTTGCCGATAAGCTTGCTTGATTCCCGGGTTCTTCCGCCAAAGCGATCTGTGATCGCCCTGCCAATATGCCTTCCTGCTCCGGTCGAGCCAAGGATGATGTCTATTCCGCCTTTGACCTCTTTGATATCCTGAATAAAAGAGAGCTGATCTCCATTTCTGTAAGCGGAATCCGCAAGTGAGATTGCGATGCTCTTGCATTCTTCCTCCTCTTTTTTAGAGAGAGGCCTTGAGCTGCTGCCGCGTACCTGAATCGTGGCTTCGAAGTATTTGCCTGCAATCCGGCTGCAGCGTTCGCATGCAATTCGCTTTATTCGAACAGGTATCTCACAGCTTTCTTCCACCTGCTCACCGAGAAGCTTGCCCTTAAGTGTGACCTTTGCAAGATATCTTGTTGAGCCTCGGTTGCCGAGCTTGACATCGATCGTGGGGTCTTCAAGATCCTTGTGAATGCATAATGAATTGCACACAGCCTCCGATGCCTGCTGCTCAACATCGCTGTTTGTGATCTTCCATTTCCCTCGCTCAAGCCTCGAGCCGCAGACTGAGCAAATAGTAACCTCCACCATATCGGGACAATTGAGCAGTTTTGCAGATTGGATTGTGCATGTCTCACAGAGCCCTTCCTTCTCAGACGGCTGCCCGCATTTAGGACATTCAAATGCCACTTACATCAACACCATCTGGGCACAGGGCACTCCATCGATCACAAGAACATTCTCCTTGTCAACGTAGCCGAGCTTGATAGCAAAATTTACCGCCTTCTGGCCAACAAAGTTGGCTATAGTGGCCTTTGATAGCGATCTCTCAACCTCTTCGGGCGTGGCCTTAACATTTCCGAAGAAATCATCGCAGACTTCGACATGCAGAGCCCCCTCTTCAAACCTTTTTCCTAGGATTTCGCAATCACAGACTGCAATGAGGACCTCCTTGCCGCTTCTATGCGTTTTGAGATACATCTCCCCTTCAGAATTATCGGACATATTAATCGTAATCGCATTCAAGGTATTCTCAGCATACCAGGAGTTGGCTCATAAATATCGCCCATTTGCCGGAGCTTGCTTATTATCTCATCAGCCCTATCCCTATCTATGCCAAGTTTTTCCGCTCTATCCAGGACAGCATCCCTTGGAGCAGGCCCTTGATTTTCTTTACATATATCTCTTAATATATCCATCATCGATTTAGTTTTATCTCTGGTGCTCTTGGTCATACCCGTAGCGACAATATCTGCATCCATAAAGCCTGTATCAGGATCAATTCCAACCTTCTGCATGCAAACAAGGAAAATCCTGATAGCCCGCTCCGCATCCTCCCTCATAACTGTATTGCTCATCCGCAGCCTTGCACTTGCCTCGCCCAGGCGCACAAGGGCCTCCAGCTGGCGTGCAGTCACAGGCACAGGTTTATTGGTATCCTGGCCCTGGCTCCGGAGGCCGACATAATAGCTCTTCAGGCGCTCCCGGACTTCATCCGTAAGCGTAGGGAAGATATTCTTCCGGGCATAGGCCACGTACTTCCTGAGCATATCGGGGTCAATCTCAGGCTCTATAATGACCATCGCAGAATCGATATCTTCCTGAGTGATATCGGGATTCCAGTCGATCTGGGTGGAGAGCTCTCCTGCGTAATTGCTCTTGAGGATATGCTCGGCAATCTGTGAATCTCGATTTGTGTCGGGTTCATCGGTTAAAATAAATATTAAATCGAACCTGGACATGAGTGCCGGAGTCAGATTGATCTGAGGGGCAATGGCTTCATACCTGTCGAACCGCCCAAGCTTCGGGTTTGCTGCTGCCAGAAGGGAGCAGCGGGATTTTAGCGTGGCCATGACGCCGGCCTTGGCTACGCTTATCGTTTGTTGCTCCATCGCCTCGTGCAGTGCGCTTTTGTCCTCGTTATCCATCTTATCCATCTCGTCCACGGCCGCAATGCCCTTATCAGCCAGAACTAGTGCCCCTGCCTCGATTGTCCATCTCCCGTCGCCCAGCTCATCCTTAACTGCCGTAGCTGTCAGGCCGGCTGATGTTGTACTTTTGCCCGATGTGTAAATTCCACGGGGCGAGATCTTGGTCATATATCTGAGCAGCTGGCTCTTAGCAATTCCCGGATCTCCTACGAGAAGAATATGGATATCACCCCTGATCCTCGCCCCGTCAGGAAGCCTCTTCTCGAAGCCCGATACGAGCTGAAGCGCAAGTGCCTCCTTCACATCATCATAGCCGAATATCGATGGCGCAATGGAGTTCCTTATCTTCTCATAGATCCCCGGATCGCGGGACATCTCCAGGATTGCCTTTTCATCTTCGGGCGAGATCTCGATCTCCTCAAACTCCTGCTCCTTCATCTCAACTGAGATGCCCTTATGGAAAAGATCGAAGTATGTGCTCTTGCCTGCCTGAGGTGTCGCGCGCTGGTAAGACTTGAGTATGCCGTTTATGATCACGCGGTCGCCCGGAAAGATCTTGCCTGCAAGATCGTCCTCCAGCTCGACATCCAATGTCTGGGGCTGCTCGCCTCCACGCAAATCTTCAGGGGATTCCTGTACACGGATCTTCTGAGCATCAACGAATTTACTCTTTGAGAGGATCAGCTTGAACGGCCCGCCCCGATCGCACGCCTGGTTCTGGCACTTCAGGTTCTGGTCGTCGAACTTCGTGCCCGTCTGCTCCTTCTGGAATGTGTAGCCGCATCTCTGGCACTGGAACGCTGCAGAAACTATCTTCGGCCTGACCTCTGTAGCAGTTCGCACAAGGCCTTCAATTGCAATCAGCTTTCCTATATGATCAGAGCGCAGCTCACGTGTCTTATAATGCCGGGGCAGCTCGATGATTCTGACATGGGCACGGTCAAGGTACACATCCATCGGAAGATCGATCTCAAGTAGCGTAGCCTCGGCAGCCTCCAGGATCTGATCTGGACTGTCCAGAAGCTCTTCAGCGAAATCCGGGTCGTACTTGTCAAGATCGGGGAAGCGAATTACCAGGCTCCGCTCATCGGGGTATGAATCCGCAAGCTCAAGAAGCTCGTCCCAGTAACGCGATCTCAGAAATTCTTCCCACTTGGCAATTGGATCTGCGCTCATGCTCAGATGCTTTTTAGTGTGGACAAAGTATCTAAAGCTTATTCGAGTGGAGCGTAAGTATTAAACAGTCCATCTTTCATCGATTAAGTTAGAGCTTCAGTAAGTTGTCTTGATACTGATAAATCATCATTATGCAAAATAGGACCCGCGTAATCTTTAATTATATGAGGCATTCCTTTATTTATTAGATCGGAGGAATAGAAATTCTTAAGCTCAAAAATATATCAAGAATTTCTCTTACATATTTATTGCTGGCCTTAATCCTCGCCACATATGCAGAGGGATTGGATTTCTCAGCTTGCACTGGAGGGCCGTCCGGCACTGTTTCAATGTCAGGCAGCTATAATCTCGATACATCCACAGCACTTGACATTAATGCAATCCTTGGACAGGGAGCAGCCTACGAGGAACGTCGGGTTGAAGGGTCGGGAGGGAATAACTTAACAGAAACTGTATCCGGAGGACAGTATTCTATAGAGAACACCATAGCCGGTTTGGGCCGGATAAGCGGCACTTCAAAAAGTGCAGCATCGAATGATGCGGGATTTGTGAGCATAAGCACAAGCATCTCTGGTGAGAATGGATTCATAAATAGCGTTTCTAGCTCCAGAGATAATACTTACTTGATTGCAGGAGGATACTCACAGGAGGGGAGTCTTCAGTCAGATCTGACATCGTTCGCCGATTCCAACGAAGCAGCAATAGCAGGAACTGCAACAGTTCTCGGCGCTGAATGTTATAATGGCGATATAGCTCAATTCCTCTCATCAGGAGATTCGGCAGTGGCTGTACAGGGCATCAACCAGGTTTCCAGCGGCGGCATCGGGGATTTTGGGCTGACTGCCATGAACATAGAGCACTCCGGAAACTATGCGGCAAAGCCTGCAGCCTCAGCCGCCAGCGAAAGCAATGGATACTTGCTTGCCGGCTGGAGATGGCCTGAAGGCACTCCGGTTCAAATGCAGCTTTCCAGTCCAACCGTCCCGAATAGCATAGGCAGTCAAAACGCTGCAATAGCGATCTGCAAAGCTGCAAACACATGGGATGCCCAGACATCGAAGAACCTCTTCGTTGGAGATGATTCTGCCAACGACCCGGGTACAAGCTCAGCCGTCTCAATAACAACATATACCCCGAAATATAGCAGCAGGCCGATACAGGATGGCAAGAACACAGAGGCCTGGACATCCGGCTTTAGCAAAAGATCAAGCATCATAGCAGTAACCATAATATGGTGCAGCAACAGCAGATCGGATAAAGTCACATCGTATGACGGCGTTTCCCGCTCCAGAGTCTTAGAATCTGACTGCTGGTATAACGCGAATTTTAACTGGCGGATAGCCCCGGATGGCGATACCGGCAAAGGGGCATATGATGTTCAGACAATAGCCCTGCATGAGCTTGGACATACCCTTGGCCTGAGCGATCTTTATGCTAAATCCAACTTGGATAAGGTTATGTACGGCTATAATGACGGCAGCGTAAAAAGAACATTGACTTCACGGGATATTGCTGGTATGCAGAAACTGTATGGACCTTAAGGTAAGACAAAAGCTCTTACCTTTTGAAGGATAGATCCTAAACTTTTCTTACCTTTAGCGCTGATCCCTTTTTTTCTATTACTACTACCCTCGCCCCTTTCTCTATCGGCTCATCGGACTCAGCCCGCCAGTACTCGCCCTGAAACAGAACATAGCCTCTGGGCGCAATCTTCTCTATTGCGATTGCCTCTTCGCCGACAAACCGATTAGTGACTGGCGGCGCAAACCTGATTTGTGCAACCTTATAAACCGCGAATGCCAGGAATGCCCCCAAAATGAGCGAGGGAACAATGAACGCAGTGGCCATGGAGCGTTGATACTGGCCCGGCAAATACCACTCGGGAAAACTTGTCGGCACAAGCAAAATGCTTCCAACGATAATGCAGATCAGGCCAGCTGCCGCCAGAATCCCAAATGCATGGCTGTGGACCTCAAATAAGAGCATCCCTGTTCCAAGAGCGATCAGGACTAAAGCCGCAAGATTCACATCAAATCCGAGACCGATCAGACCGAGCATGAGAGCAATAGCTCCGAATGCCTCGGCACCCCAGCCCGGGCTGGAAAGACCAAATATAAGCGCATATAACCCGATCAGTAGCAGAATCCCTGCCAGCATAGGATCTGAAAGGATCATCAGCAGATAAAGGCTGAGGGGCGGCTCAAAGTATTGAACCTGAGAACCTGCGGTGTTCAGTGTAGCATTTTTTATCTTGAGGCCGTTCACCTGCTGCAGCAAATTGGAAGGGTCGGAACTGATATATTCGACCACTCCGTATTTTTTCGCATCATCTGCATTCAGGTTCAGGTTGCTGAGGACAAATGCACCTGCAGCCGTGGTATTGCGGCCATGTACCCTTGCCTTCTCCTTTATCAGGGCAACTATGGCATTAATGGTCTTTGTATCGTTTACCGGTGTGGTTCCGCCGGTTGGCGAGAGCTCAACGGGCTGGGCCGAGCCGATGATTGTATGAGGCGCCATCACAGCCACATCTGATGATATGAGTATTATTGTGCCTGCAGACCATGCGGTTGCACCTTCAGGATAAACATAACCGATCACCGGGAGACTTGTATTCTCTATCTGGCCGATTATATCCATTGTCTCCGTCAAGCCGCCGCCTGGCGTATTCAAGGTGAGAATAATAGCCTGATAATTCCCTGATTCGGCCTGCTGGAAGGCAGCGCGGACAACGTCATCACTGGCGGGAGTGATAGCACCATCGAGCTTGACTGCCAGGACTGATCCCTCTGCATAAGCAGATCCGACCATCAGCAATAACAGTAACATTAAAAATAACAAAGCCCTTCGGGCATATCTTATCGAAGAGCTATACCCCTCGATGAAGTTAAAGCCTAAGGTTGACCTGATAGATCTGACGGATCTCATTGTCCCTTGTTGGCCGTCGCTTTATTAAAGGCAGCAGTGAGCCCTGCCACTGAGCCTGTGCCCATCTCGCCGCTTGGCGTTACCACTATGAGGTTCCTCTCCCTTGCTATATCTACAAGAGTCTGAAGCTCTCTCAGCTTTATCGCAACAGGCGCCTCTCCATAAAGCCTGGCAGCCTCAGCCATGGTCTTGGATGCCTGGAGTTCTCCATCCGCCAGAATTATGCGGGACCTCTTTTCCCTCTCGGCCTCTGCCTGCTTGGCTATCGCTCTCAGCATCTCTTCAGGCAGACTTACGTCCCTGAGGGTCACAGCCGTCACCTTGATTCCCCAGGGATCCGTATGCTGGTCCAATATCTCCTGCAGCTTCTTGTTCAGCTCTTCACGTTTTGAAAGCAGATCATCCAGATCTATCTGGCCGAGGACATCCCTGAGTGTAGTCTGGGCGAGCAAACTCGTTGCCATCCTATAGTTCTCAACCTGAACGATTGCTTTGCCGGGGTCTATTACTCTGTAATAAATCACAGCATCCACATCGACTGTGACGTTATCTCTTGTTATGACCACCTGCTTTGCCACATCGATGGTGACAACTCGAAGATCAAGCAGTATGACGCGATCGATTATTGGAATTATGAAGAATATTCCCGGACCCTTCACGCCGCTGAAGCGACCCAGGCGGAAGATCACCACCCGCTCATACTCTCTCACGATCTTAATGGCCTGAGAGAGTAAAATTAGTATTATTATCAAAGCTATGACGAGATTAATATCAAATGCTGCCAAATTTGCACCCGTTGCTAATTAGGGCTTCTTGCTTAAATAATTGCTGGCAATCGGTTTGATATGGTATTGCCTTGGGAAAAAAAGAGAAGTCAGATCGGGAGATCTACTTCTTGAACTCAGTGTAACCGCACTTTCCGCAAGCGACTCTCTCTGCATGTTCGGCAAGGAAAACGCCATTGCCGCATCTCGGACATACAGGCTTCTTCGCCTTGATGGTATCTCCACTGACTTCGTAGTACTTGTGAGCGCCCATCTAGCTTGCCTCCTTCTTGGATTCCTCTGGCGTGGCTGCAGCTGCGCCCTCGCCTTTAGTCTTATTGAATATATTTCTCTCTATAATATGCGGTCGCTCAACTTGCTTGACTCTATCGGCATTTTCGTAGATCTTCGCATATCCGATGCCCTCACGCTTGCCGAACTCCGTCTTGATATTATCTACAATCACAAGTCCCTGTTTTGAGTTCATGGTGGCAGCCAGCTTATCTACTATGCTCTTCCTGGAGGGCGTTGCCTCATCATAGGTAACCTTGAAGACGATCTCACGCCGCTCAAGCATAGGATTCTTCTTTTCGGAAATAACCTTTATATCCATCCTCATTCCTCTACAATCATCTTATTCATCAACTTTTTGATCTGCTCCTTCTTCTCAGGGGTAACATTGACAATGACGCTTCCCTCATTGGGCTGACCGTAGACCACCACTGAACCCAGCGGGGCATACATGATCACAGGCAGAGTTGCCAGATCCTCCTCACCATCGACCACGATCTTCGTTTTTTGACTGCCGGACAGCGAACTGCTGATCGCATCCATGAGATCTTTTGTCAAAGTGGCAGGAGGGTTCACTACCTCCACTGTCTTATACCTATCCCGAATTAAGGTCTGCTTGATATGCTCAGTTGTTTGCATCCTCTTGGTCTTATGATCCACGATGATAAGATCCGGCTGCATGCCTGACTCAAGAAGGTAAAAGGCGGTCATATCTCCGACAGCAGCTACCTTCTTCGCAGTCTTCAGCTCGCAGTCCATAGCATATATGCATTCAAGGCCGTTGCCTTTGCATAATCGCCCTAGAGGATTCTTCAGATCGGATCTTAGTTCCTCAGGTAGGACCAGCAGCCTCAACTCTACCGCACCTTCAGAACATACCTGCCTGGGAGCGTTATTCCCAGCTTCTTCGCTATTGTCGATCCATTCGGATCAAGGATAAGGACATATCCGCCCCAGTCCTTGCTGAGCGATGATGAACCACATATAGGGCACACAAGCCCTTCAACTATTCTGCGACACTCTCTACAAGCTTGTTCTGTCATTTAGCCTCTGCTTCTGCGCTCTTGCCAGACGCGGCTTCAGTAGTCGGCTCAAGCCACTCAAGTTTACCGAGACCCGTCTGCCTCATGGTAAGCCCTATCTTGCTCTCACGCGGTTCTTTTTCATTGAGGCTGACGGCAATCACCCTGGCACGGACCTTATCGCCTTCACCCAGGGATTTACTCGATTCCTTGCTGACAAGCCGCGAATTCTTCTCATCGTATGATATATACTCATTGGTGATCTGGCTCACATGTAGTAGCCCATCAAACGGCCCCATGCTCAGAAATGCCCCAAACTTCACAATCTCTACGACTTCGCCCTCGATTATCTCCTGCATCTCAGGCTTGAATACCAGAGCATCGAAGATCACATTGTAATAGATGGACCCGTCTCCCGCCAGGATATGCCCCTCACCTATCTCATCCGCACCAAGCACCGCCACGATCGTTCCCAACACTTTATCAACAATCGCTTCGTACTTACTGCGCAGCGCTCGATTCACAGCTTCTTCAATTGGGTCCCCAAGCTGCGTTGGTTCTATCTTGGCGATTCCCTCAAGCTTCATCCTTTTATACATCAGAACTCCCTCAACGTTACCTCTAGATATCGACCCTGGCGTAGGTACACAACGGGCACATCTTTGGTAAATAACCTTTTCTTCAAAGCCTTATCGTTTGTAAAGACTGCAGCATGTTCGCGAATCGCCAGCTGCTCTATGGCCCTGTCTGCGTTGCCGGATACATCATCAATAATCTTGCATCGTTCAGCCAGACCGAGGCCCACACGAGCCGCTATTTTATCTAAGCCTTTATCGCCTTTGATCTTAAGGTTCTCGAGCTCCGCCAGAACCTGGGCAGGGATTATGCATTCCACATACCCCAAGCGCTGAAGCTCCGAAAATATATCCACCCCGAACTGTTCGGGGACCATCAAGGCATTCGTATCTAGAATCACCTTCATGAACCTACTCAGCGATTGTGCCTACGCCTATAAGACGCCATCTTGCACCGATACGCCTGCTGACTGCCACCCTATCGCCAACACCAGCACATACCGGCCTCTTGAGCTGTACCTGAACTATCCCGCCTTCGCGTGCGCTTGATACGACTCCCACAGTTGTCGCAGTTCCAATATTGAGCATCAGAGGTTCGCTTGAATGAATGGGCTCGACCATTGACTCATCTATGATGCCTACAACACGCTCAAGTAGCTGCATGCTCATTATGAACGAGTTCCTCACAGGCGGAAGATTGCCTGGCTCGCCGGCAACCTGGCCCACAAGGGCATCGCTTTTTGTCATTATGGGGTCAAGCTGAGTCCCGACGCCCACAAGACCTCCGGGAGTTAACTTCTCCTGAACCTGGCTTCCTGCGAGCAAAGTCACAATCTTGGTCTCAATGGGATGCCACTGCTTCTTGCCTTCAGCATCGACCAATCTTCCTGGACATATCTCGAGCTTATCGCCAGGTTTCATGGTACCCTGACTTAATGAACCTCCTATAACGCCGCCCTTAAGGTCCTCAGGCATAGCTCCAGGCCTGTTTACATCAAATGATCTGGCGATCTTCAGAAGTGCGGGCTTATTTACGTCTCTGAGCGGGGTGGGTATCGTCTTCTCAATTGCCTCAATAAGCAAGTCAATATTGATATTCTGTTGTGCGGAGATAGGAATAATTGGCGCATTCTCTGCAACTGTGCCCTTTACAAACTCCTTTATCTGGCGATAATGCTCTACCAGCTGCTCCTTCGGAATGAGGTCAATCTTGTTCTGAACTATTACTATTCTGTTGATCCCTGTTATGTTTAGAGCCATCAGATGTTCTTTTGTCTGAGGCTGAGGGCAGGGCTCATTTGCGGATATAACCAGAACAGCGCCGTCCATTATTGCTGCTCCGCAGAGCATAGTGGCCATGAGGGTTTCGTGGCCCGGCGAATCAACGAAGGATACTGTACGTAAAACTACAGACTCAGTGCCGCAGCTGGGACAAGTCTGCTCGACTGTATAGGCGTCGGGCTCAGGGCAGTTCGGGCATTTTCTAAAAGTGGCATCTGCATATCCCAAACGAATTGAGATGCCTCTCTTGATCTCCTCACTGTGTTGATCTGTCCATATTCCCGAAAGGGCCCTGACGAGAGTGGTCTTGCCGTGATCGACGTGACCCACCATGCCGATATTGACCTCAGGCTTTGAGGCCACTTTTTTAGCTTCCGATTTTTTTATTTCGGGCTTAGGTTCAGATTCGATTTCAGATTTAACTTCTGCTTTCACCAAATTAGAATCTCCTCGATAATTGCGATGACCTAGAATTGATGAGTATCACTATATAAATACTTCATGGCTCGGAGCTTATTCTGATTTATTCGTTCATGCATATCCCTTATTCGCGTCCCTCAGATTCGATAATATTTCGCTCACAAAGAGCACATAAGTCTTTTGAGAGAACTCTGACCAGCCTTGGAATTCTCTCAAAAGACCTTCGCCAAATGAATCCTCGTCAGGACTGCCGCTCTTTTGGCCGTATTGCTTTATGCTATTGTAATTATCCTCAAGATATATAAGCAGCGCACTTTCTGCATAGGGTTTTGGAATAAGAGGCTCGCTTCCCGAGAGGTCTTGCATTAGCTTCTCATCCTCAATCAATTCATCCTGAGTTATCTTCAGGCGTTCGGTCGATATTATTTGGGCCGAGTCAACGACACCACGCTTCTCATCTGGAGATAGAGATCTCATATTCATCGAGATTTCCATATAAATTCGGCTCATCTCAAACTCATGATCGAGCGTGAAAGCAAGCACCTTATCGCTGCTCCGGCGAATATATTCAGAGTTTAAAGCAATTATCGGGAACCAGAGCCCATTATAAAAGAATCGCCTGTTCATGGCAACCGCAAAATCCAAAGCGCCGGATGAATAGATCGAAGGAAAGAAGGTAATGGCATCTGTCTCCACTACTATGAAGCTAGCTATCCTGATGCCAGCAAGGCGCTCAATTCGACTCATATCCAAAGGACGGCGAAAGATTAAATGGGGATTTTTCATTCGGTTATAGCCATCTATCAGCGCCGATCGTCTCGCAGGCGGCATAGCTGCTAACCTGTGGGTTGCATCCCTAGCCATCAGCAGGAGCCAGTCCTTATAATCCTGCTCGAACCTCTCGCGATCATTATCAGGCACTTTCCACCTTATCCAGAATCTCTTTCAGGGCCTTCCACTGCTCCCAGGGAATCCTTAGTCCGCTCTTGGACCATCCGGTGTATCTATCAGAGGTGATGTATTCACGAATATTGATACCTACCTTGCCCTTGTATTCGCTCTTCTCAACCACGATCTCAGTAGTCTCGTTCTTCCTCACTCTGCCGATCTCTACCATGTAAAACCCGGGATATCTGTTATCTTCTATCGAAGATGTATCTTCCGCCCGATTGGTCAGATTTAAGATAAATACATCCGTTGTATCACGACTGAATAGGGAGCCATTGATGCTATGCTAATTCTTATATCTTTTATGCTGAGAGTTCGATGAACACCCGAAGAGATTCGCTGCCTTGAAAAAGGCTATAGGGGTTGATTGTTGAATATTCAACCAATGCAGGTGGACTCCGTATCAGCAAATAGCGTTACAGGCATAGTCGAGAATTACATGCCCGATTACGGCACGAGCAATACCCAGCAGGTTCAGTGTTCTGAGGGCCAGGCCCCATGCGTTGGCAGGTTCTGGCTCGATCCAAAGAATCCCACAGCATCCATTAAAGGAGAGAATGGGGTAATGTATAAAGTTGCAGGGAGGCAGCCCATACAGCTTCTGGGAAAGACATGGGATGCGACACTCCTCCAGTATAAGGATGCTCAGCAGGGCCCTGACTTCCATCTCTACTATGATACGGAGACTGGGCTTATCTTAAGCTACTCCATAAAATATCCCAATCAAGAGGTCTCATTGAGCTTAAACTCCATAGATATCGGTGCCGGAGATAATATCGATTTTGGAACCGCCAACGGCTATAATGGATATAAAGGCTATAATGGCTTCAACGGCTTTACAGAAGCGAATACTGATAAAGGATATCAGAATGCAAATGCCGATGACCTGGATGTATTGGTAGATCCTGTAGATAGATACTGAGCTTATCTCGATAAAGCGATAAACTTATCAAAATATATAGATAGATATTGGCCTTATCGCCATATTAATGAGGATCAACAGCGGCATCGCAAATCTTAAATATGATGCGTGCTAGCACGTAGCATGCTAGTATAGAGAGGCTGATTAATGAGCGAAATAGGAAAAAGAGTTAGGATAGAGAGAATAATAGATAGAGATAGCGGTAATACTGTTATAATTCCCCTGGATCACGGGATATCGGTAGGTCCCATCAAGGGCCTTGTAAACCTGCCTGAGATGGTAGATAAAGTTGCCAAGGGTGGTGCCAATGCCGTTCTACAACAGAAGGGCATGGTAAGGCATGGACATAGAGGCTACGGCAGGGATGTAGGCCTGATTGTTCACATGTCCGCTTCCACTTCGCTTGGTCCGGACCCCAACAACAAAGTCCAAGTTTGCGAGGTTGAGGAGTGCCTGAAGATGGGCGCAGATGCAGTGAGCGTTCACATCAACATCGGCTCTGAAACGGAGGCAGATCAACTGAAGATCTTGGGATGTGTCTCAGAGCGCTGTGATTTCTGGGGAATGCCGCTTGTGGCAATGATGTATCCGCGCGGAAAGGGGATCTCCAACCCCAATGATGTTGAGGTAGTAGCGCATGCAGCGCGTGCAGGAGCTGAACTCGGCGCCGATATAATCAAGACAAATTATACCGGAGATCCCGATACATTCAGACGCGTCGTTGAGGGCTGCCCGGTACCTGTTGTAATCGCCGGCGGGCCTAAAACAGAGACCGATATGCAGTTCCTTGAGATGATTGAGGGTGCGCTTCTTGCTGGAGGCAGAGGGGTTGCAATCGGTAGGAACGTCTTCCAAGCTGAAGATCCTGTGAAGATGACACAGGCCATATCTGCAATAGTCCATCAGGACAAGACTGCCGAAGAGGCTATCAAGATATTGAAATAGATTCAGAAGGCTATTGTTTATCTATTGATGGAAGGGATAGCCAATCTCAATCGCGGCCTTAAGGCTATCCAACCTTCAATTATTTTGGCTTGATTGTGTGCGAAGTTAAGGCGGGCTCTGCAATATATGCTCTTGAACATACCTCTAAACTATATCAAAGTATTACAAATTTGGAGAGCTGATGACGGCACATAGGACAGAATTAAATCCTTTTAAAATAGGTTGATATTATAATCACAATGGGATATAGGTAGGGTGAAGCTACAGGCATTTAAAAAAATCGTCTAACGGAGAAGCGATCTTCTCCGTCGGTTGCTGTCTTCGATGTATATTACAGTTTTCAGCGTTTATTAGTTCTATCTCAGCACACAGATAGCCTTCGGCTCGCGGATCATCAGGGTTAGGCTCTCAGATATTGAGAACTCCAGATTCTCTCCTACAGGTCCTATGAATCCTACTGCCATATCCTGGCCGAGTATAATCGAAACAAACTGGACGCCAGAAGCTATCAATACTCCGCCATGCTCCAGTATCGGCGCTTTGTAGATGCCATCGGTGATGATGGTCTGTAGGTGCTCCAGCTCAGTGCCGCCCTGTGGGAAGCGCCGGAAGAGAAGATTATAAAGGCTGGGTGCGAGTGCCATTGTATAAGGCCCGTGAAATCCCGCTTTATCAAGCAGGGTGACTGCCCCGATAATATCATCTGCAGCTTTTCCAAGGGCGTCCCAGGAGGAGAGCTTGTATTCCTTTGAGCCTTTTGCATTCATCAAACCTGGTGCATTGGGTGCCCCATTGAAGATCAGAGAATCCTCCAGGAATGCCGTATCTATTGCGGCATTGGCTACCACTGATGTATTTATCGGCAGGCCTTCTCTCTCTGTGGCAGCGATATCTCTCTTGCCCAGCAGGAACGTCTTCTGGATCATATTGACGGGCACAAATGAGCTAGTGATCAATCCTTCATCGGATTTGGTGTCAGGCATCGGTATTGCCTTCAATCCCAGGCCGAATGGTCCCTCGATATGCAGTATTCTGCGCCCTGCAAGCACACCCTTGGCGGCTTCTACCATTGTCTTATCCAGGACATCCCAAACCTCTGACCCTATGGGCGCATCTTCTCGCCCTAGATATTTGCTATCCATTATCAATTCCTTCCACAATCATCTTTTAAGTGATCCAATAGTCGTTTCCTCGGCTGTGTTCTCCTTCGAAAGTGTGCTCTGGGGTGCTGGCGCTTCTAACCCGGAAGCCATCTCATCAACTTCTTGTGCACCCTGTGCCAAAAACGAGTCCTCATCCCCTGTCAGGATGCTTAGCAGTCTCGCAAACTCGCCGGCATGAACGCGTTCCTCATTTGCTATATCTATGAGCACCTTTTTGGCCAATGGATTATCTGTGGCCTCGGCATGGGCCATGTATATGTGGACTGCCTCATGCTCTGCGGCCAGATTAAGGCGGATCGCCCTGATAAGCTCCTCTGGAGTTAGCTTACGATCAGGTACCTTGCCGATGAACGGATTGGTGAATTCAGGCATCTTTTACCTCCTCATTCGGTTCGAATAAAGGGCCAGAAGAATGAAGCACTATGTCTTAGCAAAAGCCTCAGATCATACAGGTTCGGCTCAGACATCCGGACCCTTTAATCACGTTCTCCCACAATTGATTAATTCTCTTGTAACATAGATATGTTTTTTGGTATATGAAAGATTTATCTTCGCCTAATGATCTTAGCTTGAACGATGAAGAGCCTCAAAGATATATTAAATACAATCTATGGCAACAAAGAGCCTGCAGAGGAGGATCCTTCGAACCCTAAAACCTGGTATAATAGGGGTGTGGATGTGATGAGCCAGGGCGATTTCCTTCAAGCTGTCAAATGCTTCGATAAAGCGATTGAGCTGGACCCGAAAGATGTCAGATCCTGGAACAATAAGGGCATAAGCCTTCTATCAATCAGCCGTTTCGATGACGCGATAAAATGCATAGACAAGGCGATTGAGATCGATCCGAAGCATGCGTTCTACTGGTATAACAGAGGGATATGTATGGACCGTCTTGGCCACCTCGATAAAGCAATACAATCCTTCGACAAGGCCATAGAGTTCTATCCCAAGTATGCGGAGGCATGGTTTAATAAAGCCATAGCTTTGGAATCGAAAGGAGACAAACAGGCCGCAATAGATGCCTGGCGAAGCTATATCCGGATATCGGCCAAGGATCGCGGTCAGAAGGAGTGGATTCCCAAGGCACAAGAAAGGCTGGCCAAGCTTGAGGAAGAGTAAACTATTCCAACTCACATAGAGTTAAGCTATCTTGACCGATAATTTAAACTTATTTACATGTCATAGATGAATCTGATACAGCCATTGGTAGCCAGCTATAGGGATATGTTTGTATGGATAGCAGTGATCCTTGGACAGCCGAGTACTTAGAAGAGAAGTTCACTAACCCAGATCCCTGGAGATATTTCACTTCCAGCTATGAGAAAATTAAATACAGACGACAGCTGGATGTGATGATGGATAGAAGACCGAACTCGCAGAAGATATTGGAGATCGGCTCTGCAGAAGGCGCTCACACGATTATGCTTGCTGATCAGTTCCCGACAGCTCAGATCACATGCATTGAGCTCTCAGCTCATGCAATCGAGAGGGCCCGAGAGAATCTGAGGCGCTATGGCGACCGCATAAAGCTTGTGAATGCTGATATATTAGAATACGAGCCGCTGCTCGAAGATTCTGCTTATGATGTTTGCATCTGGAGCGAATCTGTTTACTATATCGGAGCTCAGATCTCCTTGAATAAAACTTACAAGCTACTGAAGGGGATCGCAGGAAAACTACTGCCGGGTGGTATATTGATCATGGCAAATACGGTGGACCTGCCTGAGAATATACCCGAGTCGGCCATAACTGAAAGGCCTATTATTGATTGCTATTATAGCCTTATCTCAAGTCGGATAGAACCTACCTTGAAGGCGACATATATTGAAAGCAAGTTCAGAAGAAGCTATGAGTATCAGATATGGGCTTTCAAGAGATAAAAAATTATGGAATTTTGGATTTAGCCAAAGATCTAGAGCTCTGCATGCCTTGGGAGTATATTCGGATCTATGCTCTTCGCCAAATTCGTTACATCATTGTATTTTGTGCTGCCGCCAGTAACCGCAGGATGAGTTATGCTCATCTGCGATCCAAGCTGCTGTGGCTGTTCGGTAGCTATTTGTGTAGTTTGTGCAGCAGGTGCTTCTGCAACAGCCTCGACCTGTGCAGGTGTGTACTCTGTTGTATCTGTGCTTATCTTGACGGCATTTATATCGCCTTTTGCTGCAAGCCCGCTACTATCTGATCTGACATAGCTGCCTGTCATGGAATCATCCGATATAGTTCCGCTGATGTCTGTTGAAACCAGCACCTTGCCCTGAAGTGCAGCCGTTGCAATATTGACGATCCTTCCTGAGACAGTTCCTGCAACTACGCCGTTCCATGGCATATCTCCCTCGAACTTGCATTGGCCGAAGAGGGAATCCCCAGACTGGTTTATGGCCATTGTTATATCCGTACCTGCCAGAGAGACCCTCCATATGCCCTGTATACTCACGGGGCTTGCAGGCATACCAGTATCAGTACTGGCAGATCCACTGGAATCAGTACTGTTAGATCCACTGGAATCAGTACTGGAAGGTCCGTTGATGTCATTATTCACAGATGAAGTCGATATAGTTGCTGTCGTATCTGTGGCAACATCCTGTGCCATTACGCTTAATGGAATAAATGCGAGTAACATGAGTGCCAGAAGTCCAATCAAACCATCTCTCATGAATCCAACCACCTTGCAGCAGGATTATACATTTCTTCCATTTAAATAATTGCTCTATCTTTCGGAGCTTATGATATTATCATCAGTACGCATTTTGATTATTGAAAATCAGAGCGCTATAAGGCTCAAGAATAGCCTCCGGATAACTATCATAGCCAAGAGAAGATCCAATTGAGGCTTCCGATTACTTCACTTAATGCCGTCCCATTCACGATGTTCTCATCCCTCGCATTCTCTTTCCCTCAGCACCTTCTGATACTTCGCCAGCTTACTATGCGCCTCCCTTGGCGTCATCGAATCAAGATCCAAGCCAGCGATCTCCTCCACAACAGGATCTCTTTCTATCTTCTTTTCCTGCAATCCCGACTCCCCACCCGACTGATCGAAGAATATCAGCTGAGTATACTTCGACTTCCCTGACCTTTTTCCCTTCTTCGAGCCGGCCAGCGGATCTATCACCGCATCTCTCTCTATCTCCCTGAGGATCTCATCTGCCCTTTTGGTCACAGCCTCAGGCATCCCCGCAAGGCGGGCGACATGCACGCCGTAGCTCTTATCGGTAGCACCCGGAACCACTGTCCTGATGAACGTTATCGATCCCCTGTCCTCCTTCACCGCCATGCTGTAGTTCTTCACTCCGGATAACGTCTCTTCGAGTTGCGTGAGCTGATGGTAGTGAGTAGCGAAGACCGCCTTTGCCTTAATGGTGTTGTGAATATACTCTGAGATCGCCCAGGCGAGGCTTAAGCCGTCGAAAGTGCTCGTGCCTCTGCCGACCTCATCCAGAAGGATCAGGCTATCCTTTGTTGCTGCACTGAGAATATTCGACAGCTCAGTCATCTCGACCATGAATGTGCTCTGACCTGCAGATAGATCATCATATGCCCCTACACGGGTGAAGATCCTATCGATCAAACTTAGGGAGGCGAACGTCGCCGGCACGAACGATCCTACCTGGGCAAGTATGACCACTATTGCGATCTGCCGCATGAACGTGGATTTTCCTGCCATGTTCGGGCCTGTCAGTATGATGAGCCTGCTTTTATCGCTGTCAAGGCTGACATCATTCGGCACAAATCCGCCGTGCAATGATTCATCAAGCACTGGATGTTTCGAGGCACGAAGAGATATTCTGCCATCTGTGTTGAACTCAGGCCGGACGAACGAATAATCGGATGCAACCCCGGCAAAGGCACAGAGGACATCCAGCTCGCTCAAGGCTGTTGCTCGCAGCTGGATCTCTTTTGCATAATCTGCTATCTGGGACGTTACCCTGTCGAAGATCTCATGCTCAAGCGCCGAAGACCTTTCTTGAGCGGAGATCACCTTGGCCTCCATCTCTTTCAGCTCAGGAGTTATGAAGCGCTCGCAGTTCGCCAGAGTTTGTTTGCGCATATAGTTATCAGGCACAAGGTGCAGGTTAGGCCTTGAAACCTCGATATAATATCCGAATACGCCTGTATATCCAACCTTCAGCGATTTTATCCCCGTTCTTTTCTTTTCAGTGTTCTCAAGACGGGATATCCAGCCCTTTCCATCTCTGAGCAGCGATCTGATCGAGTCAAGCTCCTCATGAAAACCGTCTCTGATTGCACTTCCGTCGCGAAGGTTCGCCGGCGGGTCATCCGTGATGGATTTCTCTATCAATGCCACTATTTCTTCCAGTGGATTGAGCCGGCTTCGTAGATCTTCAAGATCCTTTGATCCCGCGCTCCCAAGAGCCGTGAGAATCGCAGGAAGCTTCTGCAAAGAGCTCTTTAATATTACAAGATCCTTGGGGGTTGCAGCTCCACAGGATACTCTGCCGATAAGCCGCTCAATATCGGCAGTCCCCTTAAGCTCCTCAAGAAGAGTGCTTCGCAGAATAGCATCTTTGGAGAGCTCCTCTACAGCATCCAGCCGTCTCTCAATCTTATCGAGAGACAGTAGCGGCATCTGTACCCAGCGGACAAGTGTGCGTGCACCCATGGGCGTCTTCGTCTTGCTGAGAAACTCAAGCAGTGTGCCCCTCTTCGATCTGTCCCGGATATTCCTTAAAATCTCAAGGTTCCTCAGCGTCACTTCATCCAGGACCATGAAATCGGAGCCTGAATAAAACCGGATCTCGTTCAGGTGCCCGAGAGTATCGAAATGTGATTTATGCAGATATTCAAGAACCGCCCCGCAGGCCTTGATGCACAGGTCCTTTCCTGTCAGCCTGAACCTTTCCATCCATCCTGAGCCAAACTTGTCTTCAAGCATCATGCAGGCTTTTTCAGATGAGATCGATTCCTTATTCAACGCCTGAACCCTGCTGCACTCCAAAGGCTGCTCTGAAGAAGCTATGCATTCTGACGGCCTGAATTTAGCGATCTCATATCCTATTCTCTTCGACGGCACCTCAGATGTCAAAAATTCGCCGGTAGATATATCAACAAAGGCCACGCCTGCCCTTTCATCCTCCTGCAGGACTGCAGCAAGGAAGTTGTTCGAAGATTCTTCAAGCATCGATGGCTCAATCACAGTTCCAGGAGTGACGACTCGCGTGATCTCGCGCTTGACAAGACCTTTCGCAAGCTTTGGGTCCTCGACCTGATCACATATTGCAACCTTGTGCCCGGATTTTACCAGCCTTGCGAGATATGTATCCAAAGCGTGGTATGGAACCCCGGCAAGAGGAATCTTATTTCCCTCATAGTCCTTCTGCCGGGAGGTTAATGTGATATTCAAATCCCTGGCGACCGTTACTGCATCTTCACCAAAGGTCTCATAGAAGTCGCCTATTCTGAACAGAAGAATAGCATCCTTGTACTGATCCTTAATTTTATAGTATTGATCCATTAGAGGAGAGAGCCTTGGCATGGTATCTCCCGAAATCATATTTCGCTTAGTATTTACAGGTAACTTTGCTCATCGACCATAGAGCCATAATTTATATCCCTATCTATCTCGCCGATGAATGAATTAAGTTTAAAAATCGGAACTATAGGGACATCTTCGTAAAGCTTTATATCTTCCTCAATTAATGTAACAATAATTGGAATCACGTGCTCTTTTGTCACATCATTATAAAAATCAGCCCTTTCTATATGCTTTTTTACTGCAGATTTTAATGCCGATAGCCTATAGCGATTGCCTGACCATCTTTTGCATTCCGCCAAAAATACATGACCATTTTTCCTTGCGGTGACGTCATACTGTCTTCTTTTTCTATTAAACGACTTTATGGTGTTTATTTTAACATGGAAATTGTTCTCCTCAAAGATAAAGCCGACTAGTCTTTCAAAGTTTTGCCAGATGGCATCCCTTGAAACGTTCTCTAAATCCTCAATGGTTTTAATTGATTCAAAGTCCATGGTTCAATTCTAGAGTTTAGTTTTTAAGTATTATAATCATTCTCTAGATCGATTGGTTTCAGCAATGCCTTGATTGGAACATCGCAAGTGCCGCAATCCTGATTATCCTAAATGATTGGCTGGATTTATCATTCCAATATCAAGGAAATCGGTCGGAAAGCACATTGATTTATCATTGATCAACTATAATCCTGATTTAAAGTCAGTATTTGAATACACGTAAATTATTTATTGGATATTCTAAATCTCCAATCCAATGTTTATTGGAGGGGATAGATGAAAAGAAGTTATTGCCCATCTTGTGGAAGATGCTATATTGTATCTGCCGATAACCGCTGCACGGAATGCAATAGAAGTTTGGTGCCATACGAAAGGCAAAGAAATCATGAAAGATCATTCGAGCAAAATGGACGTGTCTTAGCAATATAGATTATAGCCCTGTATTATCATTTGATATTCTCATCAACCCGTAAGCTGTCCCATCTTGGCGGTTGATGAGAGATCAAAAAACTTAAAAACTTGAACCCAGGACCCTATGTAAGCTAGCCGGCTTTAAGCAAGCCCAGGAAAGGCTTGATTACTTCACCGGCTGATAGCGCTGTAGTCACTTTAATCTTTGATGTAATCGTCCTACAATCTACTCTTATCTGGCCAGACCCTTCTGCCGCTTTATATGCCCCTATAGGATCACTAGCTGCAAGAACCTTGTTTATCGCATCTTCAGTTGCATACACGACTATTGTCGGATTCTTAAGGCCACCATATCCAGACCTGACTATCACGGCGTTCTCCATCTCCATGCCCCACCTCACGCTGCTTCCGTTTTTCAGAGCTATTGTGAAGTCTACATTTTCGTTTCCCACAAGATCCTTTATAATAGGCGAAGCTGATACTATTTTGCTGTTATAAACGTTCACATATTTTGGCATGTTGCTAAAATCCATCGCGCAAGCAGCTGATGCAAGGAGAAGAATCGATATAACTATCGAGAGTATCGGTTTCATAAGGCCTGCTAAATCAGCTTTCTATATATCTTTTCTCTATGTCTTATAATTGCGAAGGGATGTAATCCGCGATGAGAGGATTGTAGGAGGGCTATCCTTCGCAATACATCGGTCATAGCAATAAGAATATCTATTTTTTGCTATTAGTGGGAAAAAGCATCGCTGAGATTAGAATCTTCTTATGCCATATACTCTTACGCTTCGCGAGGAGAAGGCTGACTGACCCAATAAATGTCGTTAAACATGCCAGCTATAGCGTTAGGTCAGATATCTTATTCTTTTTCGCAGTATCCCCGGGAGAGCATAGATCCAAGAAGACCAAGAGACATAATCGAAATCATTACTACCAAGGCCTCTCCCATGGTTCCTTATAGCCCCAATCCAGGCCATAGTTGGCGATCATATGCAGTTCCCATTGCCAAATCGAGATCTGCATGGCCGCTCCCTTCAGGAGATCCAGAACAACGGCTGTAAATTTGCTCATATACTATATAGTATTAATACTAATAGAAAAGGCTTGGCTCTAATATAGCCTGGTTCTCTATCCCCAAGATAGATCCCAAGATAGATGGTCATAGGACAAAAATCGGCATCTTTAAGACTTAGCATGGATCCGAGATATTTTCAAGATAACGCTTTTGGCCGGCTTTCCGTATCTTAGATTCGAGTACAATTCCAGAGGATTAGATAGAAGGTAAGGTTGAATAGGACATGAGACTATCGATGTTGACAATGGATGCTGGATATTCCAGTAAGCCAAAAGCAGTGGCGCGAACATCCGATGGAGGCATAAATAAGTTGAAAATCGCCGTGGATATTGATGGCGTTCTGGCTGATCAGGTTGGAGCAGCCCTAAAGAAGATCGAAGAGAGATACGGGCAGAGATACTCGAAAAACGATGTGGATCGAGCCCATTGGATATTTGGGGGAAGAGACATATGGTCAGAGATATCCGAGCTTCTGACCAATCCTGAATATGTGATGGGGCTATCAGTGATTGAGGGTTCGCAAATCGCGCTAAGACAGCTCGCTAATCATTCCGTATGTGTCGTGACTGCCAGACGGCCCGAAACTGAGAAGGCTACCAAACAATGGCTGAACGTGTATTTTCCATGTCTAAAAGAGTACTATCATGCGAGAACAGGCACCAAGCATACCATACCCTCAGACGTGCTGATCGATGATTTTGACTTGAATATAGTGGAGTTCGTCAGAAGCGATCCCAACCGTTACGGGATTTTGTTTATGCAGCCCTGGAGCATAAATGGTGCTGAGATCGATACGTACTCGGATAGAATATATTATTGCAATAAATGGCAGAGCGTAGTTGAGGCTGTGGTCGAAATAGACAGAGTTACCTAGATTTCATTTGCATCGGCCTACAAGATATCGTCGCTTTCAGTGCAGGCAACAAGCGGATCGCGCACTGAGGAAGTGGCCAGGGTTATTATTGCTGCTATGATAGCAAATGCCTCGATGGCACCATTCACACCGTAAGTATCAGCAATTACGCCTGCGACCAAGGGTCCTATCACGACGCCCATCATACGCGATGTATTGAACAGCCCGAATATTTCACCCCTGCGAGATGTGCAGGTGGCATCGGCAATAATTGCAGCAGCCGCGGGATTCCCAATTCCAAGGCCGGTTCCAAGTGCGGCGTAAAGCAAAATGGCCTGCAACAGGCTGGATGCTCTCGGCAGAAGGGCAAAGGCGACAGTTCCCGAGAGACAGCCGGCGAATATCAGCAGCTTGCGTCTTCCTCTATCGGCCAATCTTCCAAAATAAATGTTGGACAGAGCCGTAGTTCCCCCATAGACAAGATATATAAGGCCGATCTCGGTCATTGATATTCCAAACCTTGAAGCGTAGCCTGGAAGCATTGTGGTATTGAATCCTCCAACGATTCCAACCCACATAACAACTCCACAGCAGGCCAGGAATGTGGCTTTATATCCGGAAAGTATTAGATTCTCTCCTGATCGGTCAGAGCTTATCGAGGGTGATGTCTTATGCCCGGGCGGCTCATGTACTTTCATTAATACTGTTATTACTGAAATTACCCCAAGGAAGGCCCAGAAATAAAATGGGGCCGTGAGGCCATAAAGATCGTAAAGCCCTCCGCCAATTATTGGTCCGAAAGCCACGGCCGAAAAGAAAGAAGCATTATACCAGCCCATCGCGCTTCCCTTCCCTTCGGCCTGCTCGATTATGAGTGCCATAGCCAGAGGCCATACGGCTGAAGCGCCGATGCCTCCCAGGATCCTGATTGGGAGAAGGATGTAGGCATTAGTTGCATAAATGTAAAGTGGAGGCAGGATCGTAAATGTAATTAGGCCCAGGACTAACAGCCATTTTCTGCCTGTCCTATCCGACAGCCGTCCGATTGGTACCTGGGTCAGCAGCTGAACTGCTCCGTAGACTGAGACGACCATCCCAAGAAATGTATAAGATGCGCCCAAGCTCATAGCGTATAACGGAAAGATGGGTGCAACCAGCGAGAACCCAAGGACCGCTACAAAAACTGAGAGATATAGTGGTACCAGAGCGCCTGATACTGCAGAGTTTTTACCTTCACCTTCCATCTAATTAGAACTTCAGCTCCATCCCCAGGATGGTTTGAGTATATGTTACTCCATTAATTTCCCTGACCTCGAGCACAGCCCTGTTGAGGTCCGATATGCTTTCTACATCTGCTATAGCTATGAAGTCGCGCTCGCCATATACCGGGACAACCTCACGAATGCCCTTGATCTTCATCAGCGAATCGTGAACCGATTTCTCGGTGCCCGGCTCGACGTTGATCATAACGAATCCCTTCAACAGGAACACCTCTTCGGTATTTTGGTTCTGATAGTATACCTGATAGTATAAGTAGTATCTCCAGTGATAATAAAAAGATCTATTGAGTAATGCATTATTGAGTAATGCCTTCACCTGGCTTGATCATCTGCTTCAATGTTTCAATCTCGTCCTCAAAACGCTGAATAGGTTTGGCCTTAACGGCCAGAAGCATACAATCAAGGGCTTCCTGGATCCTTCCCATGCCTACAAGAGCTGTTGCCTTTGATTCCATATCCTCAGGCTCTCCTCCCAGCTTCAGCACATGCTCACAGCATTCCAGGGCCTCATCAAACTGGCAAATGCTCAGGAGTAAGACGCCCATATTCCTCAACGTTTCCAGGTTATTGGGATCAAGTGCGAGGGATTTGTTATAGCTCTCTATCGCCTCATTAATCCTGCCCAATTGGAAGAGAGCTACACCGCGATTATTCCAGGCCTCAGGGATATCGGGATTTATCGCTACAACGCGATCAAAGATCTCAGCGGCCTCCTCATACTGCATCCTTCTGACCTTATCCATCCCTTTATGAAGCAAAACTCTCTCTTTGGTGTTCATTGAGACCTCACATATAGCCCTGGATATTCGTCGTTTCACTGGAGCGAATCGATGGATTTGCTGCTGGCTGTGCTCCAGGCTTTTTTATCTCTCCGAAAAGCTTCTCATAATCCTGTATATGGGCAGCAAGCCACGTCGCGAGTTCCTTTGCGGCCAATGGAGAGAGTATGATCTCCGCTTCGATCTTCCTCTCCATGACAGTCATCTGGTTTCCTCCTTCCGCTATAGTCTTCGGTGAATCATTGTAGAACGCAATTCGAAAATCGTATGGGCTATGTCCTCCTATCGCGCCGATGGCATAGATCTGTCTGAACTGCGGGCTTCGGGTTAATTCGATTGAAACTTCCATGCTTGTCAGCGTTTGAACTCAAGCTTAAAATAGGTGATGATATATGATTACAGAAAAACCGTATTTGCTATCGAAACGTTTTTAGGTGACTTAGCTACTTGTTTTGCCGATACTATGATTGGGGTCCTAGGGTTAGAAGACGGTACAAAGGTGGAAGGAACTGGTTTTGGCGCGCCCGGTATTGTCTCTGGGGAGCTGGTATTCACAACGATCATGTCCGGCTATGAGGAGGCTCTGACCGATCCGTCATATCACGGCCAGATGCTCATGTTCACATATCCTCTTCAAGGCAACTATGGAGTGAGCGGCGACAATTTCCAATCAAACAAAATATGGCCGAAGGCAATGGTCTGCAGGGAGATATGGGACCGCCCGGTGCATCACCGCTCATCAAGAACACTAAATCAGTTTCTCATTGAAGAAGGCAAACCCGGAATATGCGGAATAGATACAAGAATGCTCACGCTCAAGGTCAGAGTGCAGGGATGTATGAGGGCAGCGCTTGTAGTAGGTGAAAAGGAAGATGTATCGGGGATAGATGTCGTTGAGATGGCCCGATCTCAGCCTGATATCTCTGCGCAGGATTTGTTGGGCGACGTCACATGCCAAGGGCCATATCGCATAAAGGGAAATGGCCCTCGTGTTGCTATGATCGATCTGGGGATCAAGAGGCATATATTGAACAGCCTAACGGCCAGGGGATTCGATATTCACGTCCTGCCTGCGCATGCCAGCATATCGGATATCGAGGCCATAGAGCCCGATGCTCTCTTCCTCTCTAACGGCCCTGGAGACCCCGAGAGGGCTTATGAGGCAATAGATGCAGTCAAACATTGTGCAGGACAGGTTCCTATCTTTGGAATATGCCTTGGCCACCAGATTATCTCGTTAGCGTTGGGTGCGAAGACCTTCAAGCTTAAGTTCGGCCACCATGGAGGCAACCAGCCTGTGAAGGATATTGCTAAGGGAATTGTCTATATCACGTCTCAAAACCACAACTTTGCAGTCATGCCCAATTCAGTGGAGGGGACTGATATTGAGATCACTCAATTCAATGCGAACGATAACACAGTAGAGGGAATAAAGAGCGATTATCTCAACGTTCTGGCCGTCCAGTATCACCCTGAGGCCCACCCCGGCCCCCTCTGCACAGAGGATCCGTTCTTCAGCTCGGTTTCAAGAATGATGAAGCCTAAAATCCCTGTGAGCGGGGGGAGGTATTGATGCCGAAGCGCGCCGATATCCACAAGGTCCTTCTCATAGGATCAGGCCCGATTCTCATAGGACAGGCCGCGGAGTTCGATTTCTCAGGATCACAGGCATGCAAATCATTACGTGAAGAGGGAATTGAGGTCGTCCTTGTCAACTCGAATCCTGCGACGATCATGACAGATCCAGAGATGGCCGAGAAGATCTACATCGAGCCCTTAGTCCCTGAGATAGTTGCAAAGATCATAGAGAAGGAGAGGCCTGATGGCATAATTGCAGGCATCGGCGGCCAGACCGGCCTCAACATAACGAGCGAGCTTGCAGAGATGGGCATCCTTGAGAAGTACAATGTGGAGGTTCTCGGCACTTCCGTGAAATCCATCCGGGAAGCAGAGGACAGGGATTTATTCAAAAAGGCTATGCAGAGGGTAGGGGAGCCTGTTCCAAAAAGCGTAGCGGTAAACTCAATGGATGAAGCTCTGGCTGCTATGGAGGAGCTAGGACTCCCGCTGGTCGTAAGGCCCGCATATACATTGGGCGGAACTGGCGGAGGAATAGCCCACACGCGCGAGGAGCTCGTCAGGATATGCGATCTTGGACTGAAGAGATCGAGAATTCATCAGGTGCTCCTTGAGGAGAGTGTCGAGGGCTGGATTGAGCTAGAGTACGAGGTGATGAGAGACTCGAATAACACCTGCATCACCATCTGCAATATGGAGAATATGGATCCCATGGGCATACATACGGGCGAGTCAATCGTCGTTACACCCATACAAACCCTCTCCGATCAAGAGATACAGATGCTCAGAAGTGCCGCCATAAACATCATTCGTGCCCTGGGCATCGAAGGCGGCTGCAATATCCAGTTTGCAGTCAAGGATGGGGATTACAGAGTTATAGAGGTCAATCCAAGGGTTTCACGCTCATCTGCCCTTGCCTCAAAGGCTACCGGATATCCAATCGCCCGCGTGACAGCCAAGATTGCAATCGGAATGACTCTTGATGAGATCAGAAACGATGTCACAAAGGAGACTCCTGCATCTTTCGAGCCGACTGTAGATTATGTCGTCATAAAGATTCCAAGGTGGCCCTTCGATAAGTTCGTCAAGGCGGATAAGAATCTGACTACAGCCATGAAATCCACTGGTGAAGTCATGGCTATCGGCCGCAGCTATGAAGAAGCGCTGATGAAAGCCATTCGATCCCTAGATATCGATAAGGAGTTTGGATACGCCGGCAAATATACCACATGGACCGATGAGGAGATAGTTGAGCTTCTGAAGCATCCGACCGATGAGCGGCTGTTTGCGATTTATGAGGCACTGCGCCGGGGAATGAGCCCTGATGAAATTGTCAGGCTAACATCTATCGGTCTATATTTCATCTACAGGATCGAAAATATCATTGCAATGGAGGAGGAGGTCAGAAGAGACGGCCTGAATCCTGACACACTTCGCAAAGCCAAGCGTATGGGCTTCACTGATGAGCGTATAGCAAAGCTCGTTGGAAAGACCTGCGAAGAGGTAACCGATTACAGGATTGCACAGGGCATCATCCCGACATACAAGATGGTGGATACTTGTGCGGCCGAGTTCGCAGCCAAGACGCCTTACTACTACTCATCATATGATACCGAGTGCGAGCTGAACCCAACCAGCAACAAAAAGGTCCTGATACTGGGATCGGGGCCCATCAGGATCGGCCAGGGAATAGAGTTCGATTACTGCACAGTCCATGCAATCAAAGCCCTTCGTGATCAGGGGATAGAGGCACAGATCGTCAACAACAACCCTGAAACTGTCTCCACTGATTATGATACCTCCGATAAGCTCTTCTTCGAGCCGGTGACCCTCGAAGACGTAATGAACATAATCGAGAAGGAGAGGCCATATGGAGTGATGGTCCAGTTCGGAGGACAAACGGCAATAAACCTGGCAATACCCCTTGAAAAGGAGATCGCACGCCGCGGTCTCAATACAAAGATCCTGGGAACCTCGCCCGATAACATAGACCTCGCTGAGGACAGGGAGAGGTTCAATGTGCTCATGAAGAAGCTGAACATCCCCCAGCCTGAGGCAGGAATCGCCTTTTCTCCTGAGGAGGCAAAGGTGGTGGCCGCCAGGATAACATACCCAGTTCTTGTGAGGCCGAGCTACGTCCTGGGCGGAAGGGCGATGGAGATCGTCTACGATGAAATGGGTCTGGAGACATACATGCGCGAGGCTGTGCGCGTATCGCATGAGCATCCTGTGCTTATTGACGACTTCCTGCAGAATGCAGTTGAGATCGATGTGGATGCGGTATGCGACGGCAAGGATGTTCTCATCGGCGCCATAATGGAGCACATAGAGGAGGCCGGAATCCATTCCGGCGACAGCGCCTGTATGATTCCTCCACAGACGCTTCCAAACGTGGTCCTGGAAGTGGTGCGCGATTATGTCCGGAGGATTGCCCTGGGGCTGCAGGTAAAGGGAATAGTGAACCTCCAGATGGCCTACAAGAACGGTGTGGTCTATGTTCTCGAAGCCAATCCGAGATCAAGCAGGACTATACCCTTCGTATCGAAGGCAGTCGGCCTGCCCCTTGCCAAGATCGCTGCAAGCGTAATGATCGGCCATTCCCTGAAGGAGCAGGGATATACAGAAGAGCCCAAGACGCCTTATGTCTCAGTCAAAGAGGTGCTTCTGCCCTTTGACAAGCTTCCAGGTGCCGATGTTCTCCTGGGGCCCGAGATGCGGTCCACAGGGGAGGTCATGGGGATAGATTACAACCTCGGCTTGGCGTTCTTCAAGGCAGAGCTGAGCGCAGACAACCAGCTTCCACTTGAGGGCGTTGTCTTCATCTCTGTACGTGATGAGGATAAGGCAGCTGTGGCTGTGGCTGCCAAGAAATTGGCGGACAGCGGCCTCAAGATCATAGCAACTGACAACACCGCAGAATACCTGAAGAGATCCGGAATACCTGTTGAGAAGGTGAACAAGATCTTCAACGGCAGCCCGAACGTTCTTGACTATATGAAGCGCGGCGAGGTCAAGCTGATAATCAATACGCCGACGACGAAGCAGTCTGTGAAAGATGGCTACCAGATCAGGCGCAGCGCAGTTGATTATCATGTGCCTTACGTTACAACCGTCCAGGCTGCACAGGCTGCTGCTGATGCAGTTTTGAAGGCAAAGAAGGATAGGATAACGATAAAGGCGCTGGATGAGTACCATAAGGAGGTAATATATACCTAGAGTCAGACCGAAGCCTTTATCTTCGGAAAGGGAAAGGATGAGGTGCTTCGCGGGCTCGTGGTCTAGGTGGTTATGACGTCGCCTTGACATGGCGGAGATCATGCGTTC